>DASRBR010000297.1:0-17413 GCA_035653495.1 Verrucomicrobiia bacterium | reverse complement strand
CTTTTTCACATTTGGGAAACTGCGCCCAATTCGCCCACGAACTGGTCATCGTGGGCCGGCTTTGCGAGCGGTTCAAATCTCGGTTGCACCCGCGTGGCCGTCGCCAACCAGGGGCCCGGCGGTGATCCAATTGTATTCTACATGGGCTCGGGCAATTCCGTAAGCTACTTCGCTTACAATGGCGGATGGCCTTCCAGCGGCACCAGCATTGGCGGCAACGTGGACACCCTTTGTGTGGGCATGGATGCCGACGGCGGCTTGGAAGTGTTCGGCACCGGCACTGACAGGGCCGTGTGGCACAACTACCAGCAAGGTGGACCGACAGGAAGCTGGTCCGGTTGGAGTACTCTGCATGGAAACCTGGAGTAAGTTTGGTATTCGTCAAATCGTTACATGGTTACATCGCTGTGTGTTTGTAGCCATGTAACTTTTTCAGAGCCGTCCCTTCAAGATGGCTGAAAACGGACGTTTTCAGCTACGCAAAGCGAACGCGCAGCAGCGCGTCCCTCCCAAAACATTGGCTGCAGCCTTCGCCTGCTCGGATAAGGGCGGAACGGGGTAGAGTGTGGACAGCTTGGTCATCGTAGCCTTGGCGAAGGTGAGCCTTGTCCGCGTTCCTAAATTGAGCGGCTATTCGTACGGGGATTTGTTGGTCGGCGTGGGCGGCGGGCCGGCACTGACGGGGATGATGCTTTCGATGTTGGACGGAGGAAGCAGGTTGTTCACCAGGTTCATGCGGGAATCCGCGGACTGCAATAGCTGCAATTCATGGATGGCCCAGGAAAAAGCCGGGTCGGAGCCGGTTTGGGTGATGCGGACGAACTTTGCGGTCATCGGCGGGAAGGTGATGGTGTTGCGCAAAGCGGTGGCATTGCCGCTGGCAACGGGTTCGCTCCAGGTTTTGCCGTCCTTCGAAAGCTGAATTTTGTATGCGCGTGGATATTCGTATTCCGACCTGCCGGAATCCAGTTCGACGCCGGCGAGTTCCGTTTCCTCGGGCAGTTCGACCTGCACCCACATGCCGGGCGTTTGCCTGGCCAGGCTGTCCCAACGGCTGAAGATGTTGCCGTCGATCGCGAAGCGCAAGGCGTTGGGATTATGGCTGGCGGTGAGTTTCCATTGGAAGCGATTGGTCAGCGGTTGCGGAAGGGAGTCGCGCAATTCATCGAGCGTCCAGGTGTTCGTGTGGTCCTTGATGGCCGCGCGAACGCGGGCGACATCGTTGGAAGTGATGAAGGTGGAATGATTGCCGAAATTATTGCGGATGTAGGAAATGACCGAAGCAACCCATGTGTCGTCATTGCTTTCCATCGGCACCATCACCGCGTCATAATTTTTGCCTTCCACCGGCCCGTTCAATCCCTTGAGCACAACGCTGATGACGCCGTCGAGGTAACCGTTGGCTGTCTTGTCGCCGCTGAGCGGCGGTGCCATGGTGGTGCCGGGTTTTGCGCCGGCCAAAGGCGTGCCTCTGCCGTCCGGCCCGTGACAGGTGAAACAGAGCTGCTTGTAAATCAGTTCGCCGCGCTCCAGGACGAGCTTCTCGCTCGCAGTATATTTTGCCGGAGGCGGCGGCAATGCGTGGACAACAGCCGGGGAAGGCGCAGGTGAGCCCTTGGGCGGCGGCGGAGACGGCAGCAATCGCGCCCCGATTTTCTTGACCCCTTCGGCTGTGCCGCGCGCGGTGGTTTCGTTGATCAAGTAATCCCAATCCGGCCACTTCAACAAGCTGGCGGTCATCATCACCTGCATGACGACGAGCGGGTCGGAATCGTTTGTGAGTGTGCAGATGTCCTTCACCAGGGAATGGTCGCCTTTTTTGTAAAGCGTTTCGCTCGTGCGGATGGCGGCGATGCGGACTTCCGGGTCCTTGTCCTTGAGTTTTTCCCGGATGAGTTCCGGCTCAAGCGCGCCAATTCCTTCCAGCGTCCAAAGCGAATGGATGCGGCCGAAAGGGTCGGGATTGGTGCGCGCCATTTTGATCAAGTCGGGCGCAACCGATTTGTCACCGCGCAGGACAAGAAGTTTTTGCGCAGTATCGCGCCACCAACCGCTCGGATGCGCGAGGTACGTCACGAGCTTGGAGGAAGGTTCATCGAGCATGCGCGGTTGCGGCCCGGGTTTGAAATCCTTATGCGAGATGCGCCAGATGCGTCCGCGTCCAAAATTTCTGGCCAAATTCCACTGGTCCACCACTCCGCGCAGATAGGAGCCGGGGTTGACCCAGTCTTTTTCCTGGATGATGCCGCGATACATGTCGGCCACGAAAATCGAGCCGTCGGGCGCGTTGGCGACGTTGACCGGGCGAAAATTCGGGTCCGTCGAGCGGATCATTTCCGAATGATTGTAGTAATTGCGGACGCGGGTGAAACCTTCCTTCGTCTCAATCCTTGTGCGACGGATCAATCGGCCAACCGGCTCGCCGAACAAGAGGTCGCCGCGCAAATCCGCGGGCAAACGGTCACCGCGGTAAATCTCGCTGCCACTGGTGGCGGTGAAATGGTTGAGGCTGTTTTGACCGGGGCGGACGCGCATCAGGCCTCCCTGGAAATCGGGAATGCCGATGATGGGAAAAACTTCGGCATAGCTTGGCTCGCTGGCTTCCTGAAAATAAAATGAGCCATAGACCATCGGCACCTGGAAATTCACCGGGCCGGCTTCGTAACCGGCGTTCATGTTCCAAAGCTTGCCGTAATCGTCCTGCGAAAGGCCCCATTGCCCGCCGTTGGCGCCGGTCGGTTCGCGGACGACTTTGCCGTCAATCATCCGCAGGCGATAGCTGTTGACCGCCATGTAAATCCAGTTGTCGAGGTCCCAGATCAATCCGCTGGGTTGATGCTCGATGTTGCCGCCGCGCGGTCCGCCCGCATACCACAATTCTTTTTTGTCGGAGACGCCGTTGTGCTTGGTGTCGGTGTAATACCAGATGTCGTCGGTATCGGTTTCGTTGACTAGGATGCCGTCAGCGAGAGGAAGAATCATGCGCGGAAGCAACAGATGATCGACGTAGATCGCATGCTTGTCATAAACGCCGTTGTGCTTGCTGGACCAATGGACCGAAATGCGGCTCGTGCGCGCCCGTTCGTTGCTTCCGTCCGCATCGCGCATGTAACTGCGCATCTCCGCCACAAACATCCTGCCATTGCCGTCGAACACCGTGATGACCGGGTCTTCGATGATGGGGTCGCTGAGGACGAGTTCCATTTTGTAACCATCCTCGCAAACGAAAGTCTTGGCTTCGTCCTGGGCGGACAAGTACGCGATTCCGGGCGGCGGGACATTGGTTGCATCCGCCGCAGATGCGCGGATGTTCCAACCTGTTGCCAAACAAATAAGTGATATGAGAACAACAAAATACTTCATGCACCCTCTACAGACGATTCAACTCATTTTTACAAGGAATGCACCCGCAGTCCAGTCATTTAAACGCCATTTTTGGACAATTCTCCTCGGAAAACCCCTCAAAATGCGGGAAAAGAAAATTCGCCCCAAGCCCCAGAAAAGAGCAAAGTAAAACTCAGTCGTGGGTCTCGCGTTCGAGCTTCTCAAGGACTTCCGGGTCGCGCACATCGACCCAACGCCCGGCAATTTTCATCCCGGCGATGATGTGATTCGCTGCAGCAAGCGCGCTGACGGCGTCGGTCAATTCGTATTCGCCGCGAGGCGATTTTTGGAGCCTGGCAGTGAATTCAAAAAGGGAAGGACGGAAGATGTAGATGCCCGCATTATACCATGCCGTGTCGCCGGGCTTGAGCCAGCCGTCGTTGCGGAGCTGTTGCAATTGCGCGGCCGTCGGTTTTTCCACCAACCGTTTCAAGCGAAATTTTTCGTCGAAGAAAACCAGCCCGCCCAGCGTCACGTCCTCGCTGCCGGTCACGGTGATGACGCCGGAAAAATAATCTTCATTATACCGGCGCAGCATCTGCTGGTAGGTCTGCGGTTCGACGACGATGTCGCCGTAGCTCAGAAAAAAAGGCGACGCGCCGACGAAGTCGCGCGCCAGTTCCGGCGCCTTGCCAGTGCCGTCCTGGATTATTTGCCGGCCATAGGCGATGCGCAAATTCCATTTAGAACCATCGCCGAAATGTTTTTCGATGACCTCCGCCTTGTAGCCGGTCACGATAAAAAAATCCCGCACACCGGTCGCGGCAATGCCGCCGATGATGTGCTCCAGCAACGGTTTGCCATGCGCCTTGAGCATCGGCTTGGGAAGTTCGTTGGTCAGCTCGCGCATCCGCGTGCCTTTGCCGGCGGCCAGAATGATTGCTTTCACGCATCCATGATGAATTCAACGTCCAAAGTTTAAAGTTCAAAGTTGGAGCGCGGACAGCTTGTCCGCCGCAATGAAGGTTCTGTTTAGCTTGCGGATAAAGCCGCCCGACTGGGATGAAACCACATTTTTTTTAGCGATTTTTTAACGGTTAGCAGACCTCTTTTGATTATACCGCTTGGGCAATCAGCCTCATGTTACGAGCATGAACGATGTCATTTACATTGCGGTGACGGTGGTGTTCTTCGCCGTGGCTGGTTATTACGCGGTGCTCTGCGCCAAACTCTAAACGGAGGCAACATGGTAGAAAATATCATCGCAGGAATCATTGCTGTGGCCCTGTGCGTTTATCTTTTGATCGCCATGATTAGGCCGGAAAAGTTCTGACCTTTTGCATCGCCCGCGTCTAACAAAAAATCTCATATTATGCGTGACTTTGACTGGCTCCAACTGGCGCTCTATGTGGGCGTGCTGGTTTTGATCACGAAGCCGCTTGGTTTATATCTCCTTCGCGTGCTCGATGCCGATGGCAAAACCTGGCTGGACTGGCTGGTGCGGCCTTGCGAGCGAATCACCTATCGCGTGCTGGGCGTGGACCCGAAACAGGAACATGACTGGAAGCGCTACACGATCGCCATGCTTATCTTCAGCATGGTAAGCGCGCTGTTCACGTATGGCATTCTGCGCCTGCAAAATTTCCTGCCCTTGAACCCGCAAAAATTTGGCGCGCTCACGCCCGACCTGGCGTTCAACACCGCTGTCAGCTTCACCACCAACACGAACTGGCAGAATTACGGCGGCGAAAACACGATGTCCTATCTTTCGCAAATGGTGGCGCTGGTGATCCACAATTTCGCCTCGGCCGCGGTGGGTATCGCGCTTGCCGCCGCGCTCGTGCGCGGCATCAGCCGGCACACGGCAAAAACCATCGGCAATTTCTGGGTGGATTTGGTGCGCATCACTTATTATCTACTGCTGCCCATCTGCATCGTTTTCGCGCTCGCGCTGGTTTCGCAGGGAATGATCCAAAATTTCAAGTCTTACGATACGGCTAAGCTCATCGAACCGTATACCACGCAGGTCCAAAAAACCGATGACAAAGGCCAGCCTGTGAACGGTCCCGATGGCAAACCCATCATGGTGGATCAAAAAGTGGACACGCAAACGATTCCGCAAGGACCGGTCGCGTCGCAAGTGGCAATCAAGATGCTCGGAACGAACGGCGGCGGATTCTTCAACGCGAACGCCGCGCATCCTTTTGAAAACCCGACGCCGCTTTCCAATTTTCTCCAGATGCTTTCGATTTTCGCGATTCCCAGCGCGCTAACTTATTACCTCGGCCGCATGACCAAAAATCAAGGCCATGGCTGGGCCGTGTGGGGTTCGATGTTCTCACTGTTTCTCGCCGGCGCGCTGGTTTGCTGGTGGGCTGAATCGGCGGGCAATCCCATTCATCAAAAATTGGGTGTGGTCGCGTTGGACGGCAACATGGAAGGCAAGGAAGTGCGGTTCGGCATTTTCAATTCGGCGCTGTTCGCCACAGTGACGACGGATGCCTCGTGCGGCGCGGTGAATTCAATGCACGATTCGTTCACCGGATTGGGCGGTTTGATCCCAATGCTGAACATTCAATTGGGCGAAGTGGTGTTCGGCGGCGTGGGGGCGGGACTTTACGGGATGCTGGTGTTCGTGGTGATTGCGGTGTTCATCGCCGGGCTGATGGTTGGGCGCACACCGGAATATCTCGGCAAAAAAATCGGCGCGTATGAAGTCAAGGCGGCGTTGCTTTCGATGCTGGTGCTGGCGCTTTCGATCCTCGGCTTCACCGCGTGGGCGTGCGTGAGCCAATGGGGTTTGGCGGGCTTGAACAATTCCGGCCCGCACGGTTTCAGTGAAATTTTATACGCGTTCACTTCCTGCAACGGAAATAACGGCAGTGCGTTCGCCGGCCTTTCCGGCAACACGCCCTGGTACAACACGACCCTCGGACTGGCAACTTTGGTCGGACGCTTTTTGATGATTGTGCCGATCATGGCGCTGGCAGGCGCGTTGGCGGCCAAAAAAATTGTGCCGCAAAGCGCCGGCACTTTTCCAGTGCATGGTTTCACATTTGGAATTTTGCTGGTCGGCACAGTGGTGCTCGTAGGCGCGTTGACTTATCTGCCTGCGCTTGCACTTGGTCCGGTGGTCGAGCATTTCCTCACGCTGCAAGGCAAACTGTTCTGAACCAATGGAAGTTATGAATGACAAAGAACTCATTTCAGCATTGACCCCGAAGCGCCGCTCCTTCATGGAGTATTGGAGTAATGGAGTGCTGAGGAAAGCCAGCCGTTTGCATCACTCCATTAATCCATCACTCCACTACTCCCCTTTCCCATGACCCATAAACCTCCATCGCTTTTCGACTGGAAAATCACCGGGCTTGCGATTGGCGACGCCTTTCGCAAACTCGATCCACGCCTCATGGTCAAGAACCCGGTGATGTTTGTGACGCTGGTTGGCGCGATTTTGACGACGGTGGACATTTTTCTTCCAACCAATCAGCGCGGCGTCATCATTCAAATCGCGCTCTGGCTCTGGTTCACTGTGTTGTTCGCAAATTTTGCCGAAGCGGTCGCCGAAGGACGCGGCAAGGCGCAGGCAAAGGCGTTGCGCGGCACACGCACTCAAACCGCCGCGAACAAGATCGTCAGCAAAGGCAAGCTCGAAGCGGTAGATGCCAACAGCCTGCGCAAAGGCGACATGGTGCTTGTGCGTGCCGGTGAAATCATTCCCGGTGATGGCGAAGTTACTGAAGGCGCGGCGACGGTGGATGAATCCGCGATCACGGGCGAATCTGCGCCGGTGGTGCGTGAAAGCGGCGGCGATCGCAGCGCCGTCACGGGCGGAACGCGCGTGCTCTCGGATGAAATCACCGTGCGCATCACTGCCGATCCAGGCCAAGGATTTCTTGACCGGATGATTGCGCTGGTTGAAGGCGCAAAGCGGCAGAAGACGCCCAACGAAATTGCGCTCACAATCATGCTCGCCGCGCTGACGCTGATTTTCATGTTCGTCATCATGGCCTTGAAGCCGATGGGCGTCTATGCGTCCACGACCTTTTCCATCCCGGTATTGATTGCGCTGTTGGTCTGCCTGATTCCAACCACCATCGGCGGATTACTTAGCGCCATCGGCATCGCGGGGATGGACCGTTTGTTGCAGCGCAACGTGCTCGCGATGAGCGGACGCGCGGTTGAAGCTTCCGGCGACGTCGATGTGCTGCTGCTGGACAAGACCGGCACCATTACACTCGGCAATCGGCAGGCGACGGAATTTGTCCCCGCACCGGGCGTTTCGGAAAAGGAGCTTGCCGACGCGGCGCAACTTTCGTCGCTCGCCGATGAAACACCCGAAGGCCGCAGCGTGGTGGTGCTGGCAAAAAGATTCGGCATCCGCGCGAGGGAAATCCATGAATTGCCCAACGCGCAATTTGTGAAATTCAGCGCGCAAACGCGCATGAGCGGCGTGGATCTGGAGGGCGTGCAATATCGCAAGGGCGCAGCGGACGCGATTTGCAAATTCGTGAATTGCAACGCGCCGCCCGAAATCGCACAAACGGTCGATCGCATCTCCCGCGCGGGCGGCACACCGCTGCTGGTCGCGACCAAGGAGCGCATTCTTGGCACGATCTATCTCAAGGACATTGTCAAAGGCGGTTTGCCCGAACGCTTCAAACGGTTGCGGGCCATGGGCATCAAAACGGTGATGATCACCGGCGACAACAAATTGACGGCTGCAGCGATTGCATTGGAGGCGGGCGTGGATGATTTCCTGGCGGAAGCCAAGCCGGAGGACAAGCTGGCCTTGATCCGCAAGGAACAACAGGGCGGACGCATGATCGCGATGATCGGCGACGGAACGAATGACGCGCCGGCGCTTGCGCAGGCTGATGTGGGCGTGGCGATGAACACCGGCACGCAGGCGGCCAAGGAAGCGGGAAACATGGTGGATTTGGATTCAAACCCAACGAAACTTTTGGAGATCATCGAGATCGGCAAACAGTTGCTCATCACGCGCGGCGCGTTGACGACATTCAGCATCGCGAACGATGTTGCGAAATATTTTGCCATCATTCCCGCGATGCTGATGGCCACGTTTCCGGTCATTGCGCCATTGAACATCATGCGCCTGCAAAGTCCCGGCAGCGCCATCTTGAGCGCGGTGATTTTCAATGCGCTGATCATTGTCGCGTTGATTCCGCTGGCATTGCGCGGTGTGAAATTCCAGCCCATCGGCGCGCTGGCGATTCTCCAGCGCAACCTGCTGATTTATGGATTGGGCGGCGTGATCATTCCGTTCGTCGGCATCAAACTGATTGATGTCATTATCACAAACATGCACCTCGTTTGATTTTGTGAAGACCCTACTCCACGATTTTTTCAGTTCCATCATGGCGACCTTGGTCTTGGCGATTGTCTGCTGCGGGATTTATCCGCTGATTGTCTATGGCATCGCGCAGGCGGCGTTCCCCGCCAAGGCCAACGGTAGTCTTATAACCGATTCCAACGGCACATTGCGCGGTTCGGCATTGCTTGGCCAGCAATTCACAGGCGACAAATACTTTGACTCGCGTCCTTCGTCAGCCGGCACCGGCTATGACGCGTTGAATTCCGGCGGCAGCAATCTCGGGCCGACTTCGCAAAAATTGAATGACGCCATCAAGGACCGCATCGCCGATTATCGCAAGAAGAACGGTTTGAAAGACACGGACCCGGTGCCTGCGGATGCGGTGACTGCTTCCGGCAGCGGGCTCGATCCGCACATCAGTCCTGCCAATGCCGCATTGCAATTGCCACGCGTAGCCCGCGTGCGCGGCTTGAGCGAGCAAAAAGTCCAGGAACTCGTCGCTAAATATACCGAAGGGCCTGATCTGGGTATTTTAGGCGATCCCGGTGTGAACGTGCTTAAAGTGAACCTTGCGCTCGATGCCTCGAATGCTAAAAAATAATTAAATCTGCTTCCCTAGCCAAAAAACCGCTTGGTCAAAGCTGTCGCAGGTTTTAGCATTCACGTGTAACTTGGGACTCGGGAACCGGCAGAATGAACGCTGATATTCGAGCGGATCCGGACAAGTTGTTGGAAGCCATCCAGCGGCAGGAGGGCCAGCAAAAGCGCGGCAAACTGAAAATTTTTCTCGGCATGGCCGCCGGCGTCGGCAAGACCTACGCCATGCTTCAGGCCGCCCGCAAACAGCAATCCCTCGGTGTGGACGTCGTCATCGGCTACGTCGAAACGCATGGACGCAAGGACACCGATGCCCTTCTCGCCGGCCTTCCCGTCATTCCGCGCAAGCAAAGTGAATATCGCGGTGTCACGCTTTCCGAGATGGACGTGGACGCCGTGTTGGCGCGCAAGCCCAAGCTCGCGATCGTGGACGAACTAGCCCACACCAACGCGCCTGAATCCCGTCATCCGAAGCGTTACCAGGACATCCTCGAACTGCTCGACGCGGGCATTGATGTTTACACCACGCTGAACGTGCAGCACGTCGAAAGCCGCGCGCAAACAGTCGAGGAAATCACCGGCTCGACCATGCACGAAACGATTCCCGACAGCGTGCTTGACATGGCCGAAATCGAGTTGATCGACATTTCTCCTGAGGACCTGATGCGGCGGCTTGATGAAGGCAAAGTTTACATGCCGGATCGCGCCGCTGTTGCGATGGTCAATTTTTTCCGCGAAGGCAATCTGACCGCCTTGCGCGAAATGGCGCTGCGCCTTGCCGCCGAACGCGTCGGCCAGGACGTGCGCGATTACATGCAGGTGATGCAAATCCAGGGGCCGTGGAAAACCGGCCATCGCCTGCTGGTCGCGGTGAGTCCCAGCCCGCTTTCTGCGCAGATGGTGCGCTGGACGCGGCGATTGGCGGACAGCTTGGACGCGCAATGGATGGCCGTGCACGTCGAATCTTCCAAAATGCTTTCCGAAGCCGACCAGGCGCGGCTCGCAAAGAACCTCGATTTGGCTCGCGATCTCGGTGCGGAAGTGATCGCGACCGCGGACGAAGATGTTGTCCGCGGCGTGTTGCGTGTCGCGCGGCAGCATAACGCAACTCAGATTGTCGTCGGCAAACCCGCTCGCCGCGATTGGCACCGCTTTTTTGGAGGCAGAAGTTTCTTGCGGCGGCTCGTTGCTGAAAGCGGCGACATAGACATCCATGTTGTCCGCGCGGAAAAATCTGAGACGCCTGTCACGCAGCAGATTTTTCAGATGCCGGCGCAGCTCGCGTGGAAACAATATCTCGTCGGCGTTAGTGCGGTGATTGCCACGACGTTGTTGAACGAACTGCTGAATCCATTCATCCATTATCGCGCGGTGGGCTTTGATTTTCTGTTGATGGTGGTCACGCTGGCTCTTTTTATTGGGCGCGGGCCGATCCTGCTGACTGCGGCGCTGAGCGCGATTTGTTGGGACTATTTTTTCATCCCGCCAGTGCTCACATTTGATGTGCGCCAGCCCGAAGACGTGATGATGCTGGCGATGTATTTCATTGTCGCGCTGGGCATGGGCGAATTGAACGCGCGGTTTCGCAACCAGGAAAAAGCCGAACGCCAGCGCGAGGAACGCACCACCGCGCTTTACCTGTTGACACGCGAACTCGCAGACGTCGTCACGCTCGAACAGATTGTGAAGGTGGTCGTCTCGCACATCGACAAATTGTTCAAGGCGGAAGCCGCGGTCCTGTTGGCCGAGCCCGATGGCAAGTTGTCTCCCATTGCCAGTTTGGGCAGCACGATGAAATTGTCCGAGAAAGAATTGAGCGTGGCCGCATGGGTTTTTCAGCACAACACACCGGCGGGCCGCTTCACGGAAAATTTGCCCCTCTCGGGCGCATTGTATTTGCCGTTGACCGCGCCAGGCGGCACGCTCGGCGTCATTGGCGTCGGTCTGCATCCGAATCGCCCCCTCAACCTCGAACAAAACAACCTGCTCGAAGCGCTGGTCCGCCAGGCTGCGCTGGTGATTGATCGGCAGCGCCTGCACAATGCCGCGCAGCAGGCGCAGCTCGCCGCCGAATCGGAGCGCTTGAGCAAGACCCTCCTCGATTCCATTTCGCACGAAATGCGAACGCCCATCGCGGCCATCACAAGCGCCGCCAGCGCTTTGACCGACCTCAAAACCTCCTCCCCGCCAGGTTTTGGAGATGCGTTGCTCGATGAAATCAAAGTTGCCGGCGCGCGACTCAACAGGCTCGTTGGTAACCTGCTCGATATCGCGCGCGTCGAATCCGGCCATGTGAAACCAAAACTGGATTGGTGCGACGTTGGTGATTTGATACACGTCTCGCTGAAATCTGTGGAACGCGAAATGGCTGGGCACAAGGTGGAAGTCGCGATCAATCCCGCCATTCCGTTGGTGCGGATGGATTTTGTTCTGATGGAACAGGCTTTGATCAATCTGTTGCTGAACGCCGCATTCCACACGCCTGTCGGCACGCCGGTGCAGATCATCGCTCGCGTCGAGGAGGATGAACTGGCGCTCACGGTCGCAGACCGTGGTCGCGGCATTCCGCCTGACTCCATTGCGCGCATTTTCGAAAAATTTTATCGCGCGCCGGGCGCAGTCACCGGTGGAACCGGTTTGGGACTCTCGATTGTCAAAGGTTTTGTTGAAGCGCAGGGGGGACGTGTTCAAGCCGCGAATCGACCTGACTGTGGCGCAGCCTTCACACTTTATTTGCCAATCACCGAGCAACCCATTTTTCCGGAGGAAAACGTATGACCAAGGAACGTCCTACTCCGGTTGCGTTGATCATCGACGACGAGGTGCAAATCCGCCGCCTGCTCAAAATCAGCCTTGAAGCCAATGGTTATAAAGTCTTCGAAGCCGCCAACGGCGAACTTGGCCTGGCCGAAGCCGCACAACGCCGTCCCGACATCGTGGTGCTCGATTTGGGTTTGCCCGACATGGACGGCGTCACCGTTCTTAAACGCTTGCGCGAATGGAGCAACGTGCCGGTCGTGGTGCTTTCCGTGCGTGATGGTGAAGATGACAAGATCGCCGCGCTCGACAACGGCGCAGACGATTACCTGACGAAACCGTTCGGCACCGGCGAATTGCTCGCCCGCCTGCGCGTCGCGCAACGCCATTCACTTCCCGCGCCGGAAGCCGCCGTTTTCCAGACGGGCCACCTTGAAGTGGACCTCGTTGCGCGCTCCGTGCAAGTGAAAGGCAAGCCGGTAAAATTGACGGCGACTGAATACGCTTTGCTTCAGCTTTTCGTGCGTCACGCCGGCAAGGTCCTCACGCATCGGCAGATTTTGAAGGAAGTCTGGGGCCCGACTTACCAGGAACAAACGCATTATCTGCGTGTTTACATGACGCACTTGCGCGAAAAGATCGAGGAAACCCCCTCGCAACCCGAGCTGCTTATCACGGAATCCGGCATCGGTTATCGGCTGATGATTAAGCCACCGAGCGCGGAAACCCGGGATTTGGCCGGATGAGTTTTGCAACCGTGAACTTCACTTGCGGATGAGAAGTTTCCTTGTCATCATCGTGACACGAGCAAAACCGATGAGCGGCCATCTCGAAATTCTCAAAACTTACAAGCTTTATATCGGCGGCAATTTTGTCCGGAGCGAAAGCGGACGTTATCTTCCGGCCAAATCACCTTCCGGCGAACACCTGGACAATTATTCCCACGCTTCGCGCAAGGACCTTCGGGACGCAGTCGTGGCCGCGCGCGCTGCGTTTGACGGCTGGGCAAAACGCACCGCTTACCTGCGCGGGCAAATCCTTTATCGCGCGGCGGAGATGCTGCAAAATCGCGCAACCGAACTCGCGAACGAAATCGCCCGCTCGACCGGCTCGCGTCCAGCCCGGGCGCGAAAGGAAGTCACTCTGGCGATAGACCGTCTGGTTTATTTCGCCGGTTGGACGGACAAATATTCACAGATTTTCGGCAGCGTGAACCCGGTTGCGACCTCGCATTTCAACTTCACCACACCCGAGCCGACCGGCGTCGTAGCAATCTTCTCGCCGGATGAACCCGCTCTAGTTGCTTTGGTATCATTGATCGCGCCGGTCATTTTGAGCGGGAACGCTGCCGTTGTGATCGCTTCGGAAAAGCATCCGCTCACCGCGCTCACCTTCGCGGAAATTTTGGCCACGAGCGATTTGCCAGGTGGTGTTGTAAACCTGCTCACCGGCAAACGCGCCGAGCTTGCGCCGCATATCGCCGATCACATGGATATCAATGCCATTGTGGATGGCACCGGCGCCGCGGAATTGGGCGCACTCTTGCAAGCCGGCTCGGCCAAAAACCTGAAACGTTATTCCGCAAACGCCCACCAGCCCTCGGATTGGTCCACCAGCAAGGCCGAAGACCCGTATAAAATTTTGGACACGGTTGAATTCAAGACCGCGTGGCATCCTATTGGAGTGTGAACAAATACCCAAGCACCCAACCACCTAAATACCCAAGGAAATCTCAAGCCCGAAATCTCAAAGGAGGAGATAGAATGAACAGAATTGTCAGAATCAAAGATTGCACAAAAAATTATTTTAGATTTTGACAGTTCTGTAAGTTCTGTCAAAAACTTGCAACTTTATTTGGGTATTTGGGTATTTCGTCATTGGGTATTTTCACTCGCCCCTTGCAGTTTTGCTAATCGCATTCCATAATGCGGGACGAATTTTAGACAAATGAATACACCACAACCTCTTCGTGTCGCGGTTACCGGCGCTGCCGGCCAGATTGGTTACTCGCTCCTCTTTCGCATCGCTTCCGGCGCGATGTTAGGCCCGAACCAGCCGGTCATTTTGCATCTGGTTGAAATCGAGCCCGCGCTTCCCGCGCTCAACGGCGTTGTGATGGAACTGGATGATTGTGCCTTCCCGTTGCTCAAGGGCGTCGTGGCCACAGCAAGCTTGGATGAAGGTTTTCGCGGCGTGAACTGGGCCTTGCTCGTCGGCAGCGTGCCGCGCAAACAGGGGATGGAGCGAAAGGATTTGCTCGGCATCAACGGCAAGATTTTCATCGGCCAGGGCCAGGCCATCCAAAAAAATGCCGCCAGCGACGTGCGCATTCATGTGGTTGGCAATCCCTGCAACACGAATTGTCTCATCGCGATGAAAAATGCGCCGGATATTCCGCGGGACCGCTGGTTCGCCATGACGCGACTGGACGAAAACCGCGCCAAGTCGCAGTTGGCCAAGAAAGCCGGCGTGGACGTTACCACCGTCAGCAACATGGCCATCTGGGGCAATCATTCCTCGACGCAATATCCTGATTTCACGCACGCAAAAATCGGCGGCAAACCGGCCACGGACGTCATCAAGGACGAGGCTTGGCTGAAGGGCGAATTCATTTCAGCCGTTCAGCAACGCGGCGCGGCGGTGATCAAGGCGCGCGGACTTTCCAGCGCGGCCAGCGCGGCCAACGCCATCGTGGACAGCGTTGCTTCAATCGCGAACCCAACGCAACAAGGCGATTGGCACAGCGTGTGTGTCCATTCCGACGGCAGTTACGGCATCGAAAAAGATTTGATCTGTTCGTTTCCCGTCCGCAGCAACGGCCAGAAGCTTGAAATTGTCCAGGGGTTGTCGGTGGATGCATTCAGCAAATCGAAAATTGGCGCGACCGTGGCGGAATTGAAGGAAGAGAAGTCTTTGGTGGCGGATTTGCTGCCGAAGTGAACAGCGAATCAGTAGCGCAGACATTCGTGTCTGCCGTATCGCAGGCTTCAGCCTGCGGAAGGTTGGAAATCCAGTTCGCGTTGATTTAACGCCTCGCCGACAGGAATGTCGGCGAAACAGCAGACACGAATGTCTGCGCTGCACGGAAACATGAACACACCATCCGCAAAAAACCTCGGCGCTTACATTGATTATTCTCTTTTCGCGCCCGATGCCACGCGCGCTGACATCGAAAAGATTTGCGCCGAAGCGCGCGCAAAAAATTATCATTCGCTTTGCGTGAATGGCTCGCGGGTGGAACTTGCGCGGACGGCGTTGGACGAGACGAATGTTCAAGTGGTGGCGTTGGTCGGATTTCCGCTGGGCGCATCGGATACCGATGCGAAACGTTATGAGACGGAAGTCGCGGTGGATTCGGGCGCGCAGGAAATTGAATTCGTCATCAATATCGGGCGGCTCAAGGATGGCGACCGCCAATTTATTCTGCGCGAGATGCGGGACATCGCGGAAGCCGCGGACGAACGGCCCGTCAAGGCGGTGCTCGAAACCCATTTGCTGACGCGCGACGAAACCATTGTCGCGTGCCAGTTGGCGCTCGATTCTGGAATTCATTTCGTCGCGACCTCGACCGATTTTCAAGCGCCTGCCGTCACCTTGGAAGAAATTAGAGTGCTGCGCGAAACACTCGGTGAGCAATTGGGCATCAAGGCAGCCGGTCAAATCCGCGATATCCAAGCCGCGCAAGCGTTCATTGACGCCGGTGCCAATCGAGTCGGCATCAGCGCGATTGCTCAGGCCAAATAAATTCCGCATTTCATTTCTGCTTCCCAAAACCCATTGCTTTGACGCTATACTCCGCACGTGGGCATCAGCATCCAGCAATTCCGCCAGTTAAAAGATCGGCTCAACCGCTCAACCCGCGCCACTGCGCCGTTGCCAGTTTTGCCGGCAACCAATCAGCGTGGCAACCTCCACGAAATCGTCCTCGGCGTGGACCCTTCGTTGCGCGGCACCGGGTTTGGTGTGATTCGTCGCGCGAAACCGCATCCACAAACCCTCGCTCATGGAACCATTTCCTGCCCCGCAAGCTGGGAACATTCGCGTTGCCTGCTGAAAATCGCCGAGGGACTGCGGGACATCATCCGGCAACATCGCCCCACCGTTTGCGTGATTGAAGGATTGTTCTACGCGCAAAATTTGCAGACGGCATTGACCATGGGCGAAGCGCGCGGCGCGGCACTCACAATCATTGCCGAAGGCGGGCTGGAAATTTTTGAAATCGCCCCGCGGAAGGTGAAACAGGCGATTGTCGGTTACGGCGCGGCGCAAAAAATTGCCGTCGCCAAGATGGTGCAGCGGATGCTGCATCTTTCGGAATTGCCCGCGCCGGATGCCGCGGACGCGCTGGCGTTGGCCTTGACCCACGCGCAGGAGAACGGGCGTTATTCGCTCAATTCGCCCAAACGCATCTGACGCGGCTTCGCGAACATGATCCATTATTTGCACGGCAAACTGGTTGAGGCGCTGCCCACGCAAGTGACGGTGGACGTGCATGGCGTCGGTTACGAAGTGCTCATTCCGCTCTCGTCCTTCGACAAATTGCCCCAGCCGGGCAATGAGGTGAAACTGCTCACGCACCTGGCCATTCGCGAGGACGCGCACGTTCTCTATGGTTTCATGACGACCGCCGAGCGCGAAATGTTCCGCCTGCTCATCAACACCGTCAGCGGCATCGGCCCGAAGATCGCGTTGAACATATTGAGCGGCATGAACGTCACCATGTTGCGCGGTGCAGTCGCGAACGGCGACGTGAAGGCGTTGTCGCAAATCTCAGGCGTGGGAAAAAAAACCGCCGAGCGCATCGTCGTGGAATTGAAGGACAAAATCGGGGCGGCAGGCGCTTGGGAGGCGATGAGCGCGCAACGAGCGCTTTCGCCGACCGATCAGAAGATGAACGATGCCGTCCTGGCGTTGATGGCGCTTGGCTTCAAACAAGCCGAAGCGCATGAATCGGTGCGAGCGGCGCAGGCTTCGCTTGGCGCGGAGGCGGCAGTCGAAGATTTGGTGCGGGCAAGCTTGAAAAAAGGAGCGTGATGCCGGAAACCGCCGTGAAAAATTCAGGCGTTGTGATTCCCGAAATTGCGAAATGGCATCAGCGACTTGCCGCGTTCATCATTTACCTTGTCCTAAGCGCTATTTCCGCCACATTGCGCATCCGGCACATTGACCGCTCTGGTTTGGCCCAGGGCGAACTGAAAGGGCCGTCGATTTATTGCATCTGGCACAACCGGCTCGCGCTCAGCATGGCCTGCTACACCGGTTATGTGAGAAAGCATTCTCAAGGCGCGGGCCTGGCGGCAATGGCCAGCGCGAGCAAGGACGGCGCGATGATGAGCGCGGTGCTGGAATTTGCGCATGTGCAACCGGTGCGCGGCTCGACCAGCCGGCGTGGACCGCAGG
>DASRBR010000296.1:0-3486 GCA_035653495.1 Verrucomicrobiia bacterium | reverse complement strand
CCAGCGTCCCTTGCTGCGGGATTTTCACTCGCTTGGTTGCAGGGTGTTGCACCTGGTTGCAGCTTGTTGCGGCTTGTTGCAGCTATCAGAAAAAAATTAGAAGAGGCGTCTGTGAAGCGCGAAATCTCGAGTTGGCAACGTGAGATTCAGGATACCGAAAGGGTACTTTGGGCCGGGTGTGTCGACTTGTGTCGGATAATGCCGCGTGGGAGCGCGGACAGCTTGCCTTTGGCTATCTTCTATCCTCTATCCTCCATCCTCGCGTTCGACGGACGCGCAGCAGCGCGTCCCTACCGGGTGTTTCACCTCGTTTCAGCTTGTTTCACCTGGTTTCAGCTATCAGAAGAAAAAAATCGGAGCGGGGAGGCTGAAAACTTACGTTTTCAGCTACGAGGAACGTTTCAACTTACGCGTGCTCTGCGAGGGATTTCCACGCGTTCCGTTTCATCTTGTTTCACCTGGTTGCACTTACGACACGCTAAAACACGATAAAACACGCTATTTTTAAAAAAATTTATTCGCAATTTGGTTGGAGGACCCAAGCAATGAAACACGCCATCTCCATGAAATCCCGCCGCAGCGCGGATAGCTTATTCACCGTAGCCTTGGCGGAGGTGAGCCTTGTGCGCTTCACGGTCCCGTCAAATGGGGCCGTCGCCCACACCGGGGGGAAATCAAATTGAACGCAGACGTTTAACAAGCATCGAAAACGAGTGAAGTCCATTGATTTAACAGGCCCGGTAGAGGATGCGCCCATGGCTGGCAAACTAGGCGCAGGCGCTGCCATTTTCGCAAGCCTCACAGCACCAATTGGTAATGTCTGCTTTTCTTTTGGTGCAATCCACCCATTTTGGGATGCCTTCGGCATCGAAACCTTGCCGCCAGCGCGGTGTTGAGTAAAATTACGACCCAATGGCAACCCACCCGGACCCCGATGCTGCTCTGATGCTTCGTGTTAAGCGCGGGGACGATGCTGCCTTTGCGGAATTGGTGGAGAAATACAAGCAGCCGGTGATGAACCTGGTTTACCGCAATCTGCGGGATGCCACCGAAGCGGAAGACCTCGCGCAAAATGTTTTCGTGCAAGTGCATAAATCGGCGCATCGCTATCAGGCCACCGCGCGGTTCTCAACGTGGCTTTTCACGATTGCCCGCAATCTTTGCCTGAACGAAATCCGTCGTCGTTCGCGTCATCCGGCAGATTCCCTGGATGCGACTTATCCGGACCATGAAGACCAGCCTGCGCGGCAGTTTGAGGACCACAAGACGTTTTTGCCCACGGAAACTATTTTGCACAGCGAACTGGAGCAAAAGGTTGAAGCTGCCCTTGCCGAACTGCCTGAAGCGCAGCGCAATGCCATTTTGCTTTGCCGCCAGGACGAGTTGAGTTACGAGGAAATCGCCGAGGTGATTGGCTGTTCGCTTTCGGCGACCAAGTCCCTGATCCACCGGGGACGCGAGACATTGAAACAGAAGCTGAAACCTTATCTGCGAAGCGGGGAATGGAAAAAAACGGCAAAATGAACGGAACTTTCCTTGGACCCCGGTTTTAAAGCTTCATATACGACGATGTTATGAACGAGCAGGAATACCAACAATTACGCGAACAGAGCTGGCGCCGCCGGTTGACCCAGCCCGAAGAAACCATCCTGCAAGAATATCTTTCCGCAAATCCTCGCGCCCAAGAAGATTGGCTCAGCGAAGCTGAATTGAATCAATTGCTGCAACATCTTCCGGACGCCTCGGTTTCGTCCAACTTCACCTCGCGCGTGGTGCAAGCCGCCCAACTCGAAGCCGCCAGCCGCCAACGCGCTTCGGCATGGAATTGGCCGGCGTGGATGAGCATCGGCAATTGGGTTCCGAGGACAGCAGTGGCCACGCTGGCGGTCGGTTTGGTGCTTTCGCTCGGTTATAATCAGCATCAAAAGAGTGTGCGCGAGCAATTCGCCCGGAATGTTGTCCAGCTCACGGACGCGGTTTCGGCGTCGGACCCGGAGTTGATGCAGGATTTCGAACCAATTCGCCAAATGGGCGAGGCGCAAACCAAAACGGAAGCCCAACCCAAGGCGGACCTGGAATTGATCGCCTTGATGAAGTAAGCGGAAAATTCTATCCAAGGATGCCCACTGATGAACACGGATTCGAACAGGTCAAATCAAGTTCATGGGTGCTTGAGACAGGTCGTCACATGGTTGGGTTGCCAGGTTGATAACGACGTTGATTTGTATCTGTGTTCATCCGTGCGCATTCCTGGTTTCGCATAAAAATCCAATGATCCACCCGGGCCGCCATACAACACTTTTTTTGCCGCTGGTCCTGGCCATTGGTATCGGAGTCTCCAGTTCGTTGCGGGCCCAGCCTGCCGTCCCTTCGGTTCGCGCTGAGAACGCCGCATCCGTAATTCCTCCGCCACTTCCGCCTTTGACATCGCCGGTGGATCAATTTCGTGCGTTGCTGGCGTTGTCGCCCGCAGCGCGTGAAGGCCATTTGACGAATCGGCCGCCGGCAATTCGCCAACGCATCCTCGCCAAATTGCAGGAATATGACGCGATGAAGCCGGACGAGCGCGAATTGCGCCTGCGCAACACGCAACTGCGATGGTATCTGCTCTTTTTTATGCAAATGCCGCCCGCGAACCGCGCACCTCAATTGGCTGCGGTTCCGGAAGCTGACCGGCCGTTCGTCCAAGCCCATCTCGATGATTGGGACAAATTGCCGCCGGACGAGCAGGCGGAAATTTTGAAATATGAGAAGGTGATTGAAAATCTCCTTGCACGAGGTTTCACTAATCCTGCTGTCACAACCAACATCATCTCAAGTGACTTCAAAAATTTGGATGCATTCCTGAAACTGCCGCAGGAACAGCGCCAGCAGATGTACGATGGTTTCCAGCGTTTTTTTGAGCTGAGCGACGCGGAAAAGGAGAAAACGCTGGGCGTGCTTCCGCCGGCGGAGCGCGTGCAGATGGAAGCAGCGTTGAAAAAATTCGCGCAATTGCCCAAGGCGCGCCGCGCTCGATGCCTCAATTCATTCAGTGAATTTTCCAACATGAACGAAGCCGAGCGCGAGGAATTCATCAGGAACGCTGAACGTTGGCGCGAGTTGTCCCCGGCAGAACGGCAGGCCTGGCGAGAGCTTGTCTATCGGCTCCCCAAAGGTCCGCCATTGCCGCCTGGCATCGCGATTCCGCCGCCCTTGCCGCCAATGCCTCCGGTCCGGCACGGATCGTTGCAAGTCAACAATGCCGTGCAGGCCACCAATTCGAATCCGTGAGCGGAAACGCTTTCAATCAAGCGAGCGCTCTCGCTTCAAAACGAATAGTTCACGCCAATCTTGAGCACCGGCCAGAACCGCACGTAATTCGCGAAGTGCTGCACCTTGTCCCGTTCAGCGGCGAGGTCGGCATTGATTTGGGCTTGCGCGACGGTCCCATTGCCGCCGGAATGCGTCAGGCTGACACTCGGTTTGCCGGTGTACATCGCGCCC
>DASRBR010000295.1:0-3911 GCA_035653495.1 Verrucomicrobiia bacterium | reverse complement strand
TTTTTTCAGAAACTTCATCATGAATCAATTTACGCCCCTGGCTGGATTGAAAAGAGTAGGGGATGGCCCCATGCGGAACTGTCTTTCGCTTTTGCGCAATCGGGCGTTGACACCCGTGGGGAGTATCTCTACTTTTTGTCCGTAAATACCGTGCGTATCGCCCCGAATTTACAATTCGGGGATTTTTATTGCGCCGCCATGCCGAAAGGCATTGGCGAAACAAAAACGTGGCTTTCAGCGAATACACTATGTCGAACACAATTTTAGTGGGCGCCCAGTGGGGCGACGAAGGCAAAGGCAAGATCATTGACGTGCTGACGGAACAGGCGGACATCGTCGTCCGCACCCAGGGCGGCAACAACGCCGGGCATACGGTTTTCCTCGGCAAAAATAAATACGTCCTGCACTTGATCCCTTCGGGCATCTTGCGCAAGGGCAAGACGTGTGTCATCGGCAACGGCGTGGTGATCGATCCGGTCAGCCTCGTCGATGAGATTGAAGGATTGCGCAAGCTGGGTGTGAAGATTGCCGGTAACCTGTTCATCAGCGAGACGGCGCACCTGGTTTTTCCTTATCACCGCGAGCTGGACGAGCAGCGCGAAATCCTCAAGGGGAAAAACAAAATCGGCACAACCAAGCGCGGCATCGGCCCGGCTTACGGCGACAAGGCCGCGCGCACCGGGCTGCGCATGATTGATTTGATCAATCCTGCCAGGTTCGAGGCGCTGCTCAAATTCAAGATCAAGGAAAACAACGAAGTGCTCAAGGCGTTTGGCGCGAAGCAGATTTCCTTCAGGCAGGTTCTGGCCGCTTACAGCGATGCGGGAGCGCGTTTGCGGCCGTTTGTGACGAACACGGTCGTTTTGCTTCACAAGGCGACGCAGCGCGGAGAGAACATTTTGTTCGAGGGCGCGCAAGGGACGTTTCTCGATATCGACCACGGCACGTATCCATTTGTCACTTCGTCGAACACGACCTCCGGCGGCGCGTGCACGGGTTCGGGCGTTCCGCCCAATCGCATGGACCGGGTGGTCGGCGTGATGAAGGCCTACACGACGCGCGTTGGTGAAGGACCGTTGCCGACCGAGAATGCGGAGATTGCCGATATGCTGCACGCGATGGGTCGCGAGTTTGGCGCAACGACCGGCCGCGCGCGGCGTTGCGGATGGTTTGATTCTGTTGCGACGCGGCACGCCACGATGGTGAACGGCATCGATGAACTTGCGGTCACCAATCTCGACGGTTTGGACACTGTGGAAAACATCAAAGTGTGCATCGGCTATCGGATCGGGAAGACCCGATACGATTACGTGCCAAACGACATCGAGACTCTTGCCAAGTGCGAGCCGATTTACGCGGAATTTCCGGGCTGGCTCACGCCCACGCACGAGATTCGCGACTGGAAGAAAATGCCGGCAAAAGCGCGCTCTTATCTCAAGGCGCTCGCCGAACTCACCGGTGCAAAACTCGCGATTGCGTCCGTGGGCCCGGCGCGTGAACAGACGATTTTTGTGTGATGAGAAGACTGGATGCTTGATGCTTGATGCTGGATAACCGTTGGCGCGCTATTACACTCATGAGTTATCGAAACCTGGAGATTTGGAAACTGGCGGCGGAGCTTACTTCGGACGTTCACCGGATGACTTTGACGAAGCTGCCGAAATTTGAGTTGTACGAAGAAGGAAGTCAAATCCGCCGCGCCATGAAATCTGTTCGCTCGAATATTGTTGAGGGATACCGACGACGTCGTTACAAGCCGGAATTCATCCGCTTTCTCGTTTACGCATTGGCATCATGCGATGAAACCGCAGATCACCTGGAAATCCTTTACGGTACCGGCTCGCTAGCAGATGGAGACGTGTTCAAAGACTTGTCAAAGCGTTTGGACTTGCTCGGTCGAAAACTTAATTTATTTCTGAAAAGTGTGGATGTTGGCCACCGAACTGGAAGTTCAGTGGCTGCATCCAGCATCCAACATCCAGCATCCAGCATCGACCATTGACAACGACGCATCAACTTTCCCAAGAGGCATTGGCATCTCTTCCGCGCCACGTCGCCATTATCATGGATGGCAACGGGCGATGGGCGAAGCAGCGTCATTTGCCGCGTGTCGAAGGGCATCGCGTCGGCGCGGAATCGGTGCGCGCCATCATTCGCGCTTCGGGCGAACTCGGAATCAAATATCTGACGCTTTACGCGTTTTCAGTGGAGAACTGGAACCGGCCCAAGGATGAGGTGGACACGTTGATGAAATATTTGGCGCGGTATCTTAAATCCGAACTCGCTGAATTGAACCGGAACAATGTGCAATTGGAAGCCATCGGGCAGTTGCATCGCCTGCCCGAATTTGTGCAGGAACAATTCAAGAAAACGCAAACCGCGCTTTCAAAAAACAACGGACTCACGCTGATTCTCGCGCTTAGTTATGGCGGTCGCACGGAAGTTGTTGAGGCGGTGCGCAACATCGCCGCCAAGGTGAAAAAAGGCGAACTCGAGCCGGCTGAAATCACTGAGCAGGTTTTGGCCGACCACCTTTACACGCGCAAATGGCCGGACCCGGACGTGTTGATCCGCACCAGCGGCGAGATGCGCGTGAGCAATTTTCTGCTCTGGCAGATTTCCTATGCCGAACTTGTGGTCACGCAAACGCTCTGGCCTGATTTCCGCAAACCGCAATTTTTCGCCGCACTGGAGGAATATGCACAGAGGCATCGCAGATTTGGCGGGATTTGACCAATCCTCTCGACACCGGGCTTTGAACGGGTAACTTTTCCAATTATGCCGAACGCAACCAGCGCCGCCACAGCGCCAGCTCTGACAAAGCGGCAAATTTTTTTCCGGCGGCTGTTCAGTTTCGTGGTGCTCTGGGCGGTCATACTCGCGGGTTTGTTCTCAGGGAATAAACTCATTTCTGACCTCGTTTTTTTGGTGGTGATAGTCCTGCTGGCCTGTTCCGGGTTGTGGGAATTTTATGGCCTTGTGGAAAAACGCGACCTGGTTTGCTTCAAATATTCAGGCCTGCTCGGTGGTTCGTTGCTGATGATCGGGACGTTTCTGAACCTCACTGGCAACCTGGGGATGCACAATTCGCCGGCGCGGGTGAATGATTTCGAGACCAGCTTTCTCATCCTGTTCGTGCTCGGGCTTTGCGTCCGTCAATTCGTCTCCAAGAGCAACACCGCCGGCATCCTCGCCATTTCCACGACGTTGTTCGGTCTAATGTATGTGCCATGGCTGCTGAATTTCATTCAAAAGATCAATTTCTTCCCCAACGTCAACGGCCACTTTTATCTGCTCTATTTTTTGCTGATCACCAAATTCAGCGACATGGGCGCTTATTCGGTCGGCTCCCTCATCGGCAAACACAAAATGATTCCACGCATCAGCCCGGGCAAAACGTGGGAAGGTTTTGCTGGCGCAATAGTCGTTTCAACCGCCGCCAGCCTGCTCTTTGTTTATTTTGCCCATGATGAAATGCCGGCGATGAACTGGAAACATGCGATTGTTTTGGGGGTGGTGTTGAGCATCGCCGCAGTGATTGGGGATTTGATTGAATCGCTTTTCAAGCGCGAGGCAGGAGTGAAGGATTCCGGACACCTGTTTCCCGGGATCGGCGGCATTTTGGATTTGCTCGACAGCCTGTTGTTTAATGCGCCGCTGATGTATATCTATTTGAGGCACGTCGTGATGCACCCGTGACATGAAGAACGTAGTTCTACTCGGCAGCACCGGTTCCATCGGCACCAGCACGGTGAAAGTGGCTGAGGATTTGCCGGACAAAATCCGGCTCGTTGGGCTGGGCGCGGGGAACAATTTGGAACTGCTGTTGGAGCAGGCGCGCAAACATCGGCCTGCTGCCATTTCCATTTCCGATTCCGCCAAAGCCAAGGAGGCGAGAAACAGTTTGGGCA
>DASRBR010000294.1:0-6681 GCA_035653495.1 Verrucomicrobiia bacterium | reverse complement strand
ACAAAAATCCCCCGGGTTCGACGGCATCGAAATTGGGCCCCATCGGTCCGCATTTTGCTCCCAAGGCGAAACAGGTGATTTACCTGCACATGGTCGGCGGTCCGCCACAAATGGACCTCTACGATTACAAACCGGTCATGGGGGATTGGTATAACAAGGACTTGCCGGAAACCATCCGCATGGGCCAGCGGCTCACCACGATGACTTCCGGCCAGGCGCGTTTTCCGATCGCTCCATCCAAATACAAGTTTGCGCAGCATGGCAAATGCGGCATGTGGGTGAGCGAATTGCTCCCTTGGACGGCGAAGATGGTGGACGAGATGTGCTTCGTCCGTTCGATGCATACCGATGCCATCAATCATGAGCCGGCCATCTGTTACATGCAGACCGGCAACCAGGTCACCGGGCGCCCTTGTCTTGGGTCATGGGTTTCGTACGGGCTCGGCACATTGAACAAGGACCTGCCCACGTTTGTCGTGTTGGTTGCGAAGCCCACGAACACAGAGCAGGTGCAGGCCATTTCCGGCCGGCTTTGGTCATCCGGTTATCTGCCAGGAAAATATGGTGGCGTTTCATTTCGTTCCGCGGGCGATCCGATTCTTTACATCAACAATCCTTCGGGTGTGGATGCAGGCGTGCGCCGCACGATGCTCGATGGGCTCAAAGCCCTCAACGAAATCAATTTCCGCGAGGTCGGCGATCCTGAAACGCACACGCGCATCGACCAGTTCGAACTGGCGTTTCGCATGCAGGCCAGCGTGCCGGAACTGACCAATGTCGCCAATGAACCGGCTTCAACTTACGAGCTTTACGGTGATGAAGCCAAAAAGCCCGGCACCTTTGCCAACAGCGCCTTGATGGCGCGACGCATGATCGAGCGCGGCGTGCGGTTTGTGCAGATTTATCACAATAATTGGGACACACACGCCAACACTGCCGGGCGATTGCCCAGCCAATGCAAGGACGTTGACCAGGCCTGCTACGGATTGGTGCAGGACCTCAAGCAGCGCGGTTTGTATGACTCGACATTGGTCGTTTGGGGCGGCGAATTTGGACGCACGATTTATTCACAAGGTGAGCTCACCAAGGAGAATTACGGGCGCGACCATCATCCGCGTTGTTTCACGATGTGGATGGCCGGCGGGGGTTCCAAGCCGGGAACGATTTACGGCGAGACGGATGACTTTTCCTATAATATCATCAAGGACCCCGTTCACATCCATGATTTTCATGCCACGGTGCTCACACTGCTCGGCTTGGACCACGAACGTTTCACCTTCCGCTATCAAGGACTTGATCAACGCCTGACGGGTGTTGAACCGGCGCGCATCATCCACGATCTCATTGCTTGAGCAGCGGCGGGAGCTGCTGTCCTCGCGCTAAACAGTTGCCCAGGCATTCTTTCTGCTGCATTCTTTCTGTTATGTCTGTAAGCAGGCTGAATGACCGAACATTGCGCCCGGCCAACCATTTGTTGGCCTGGGCGTTCGTTGCCGCGATAGGCATTCATATCCTGCTTTACTGCTTCCTTGTTGTCGCAATGCTATTGGGTGTGCTGAGCAAGACCCTCATGCATTCCTGGACGGCTTCCACCAAGCAGACGCTGGCTGAACTCCAAAAGGCGAAAAAAAACCAGCCTCCTCCACAGATGCAACAACAACCGCCTCTCTTGTTCGTCGAAGTGGACCCAACTGTTGCAACACAGGAAGCGCCCAAGAACGCCACCCATTACTCGTCGCGCAATTCTTTCGCCGGCAATCCCGACATCAAAATTGACAGCAGTTTGCCCAACATCAACGGCACACAAACGCATGTAACAAAAACCGAGGATGCGGAGCGCTCAAAACCTGTGCCTTTGCGTCCTTCTGCTCCCAAAACTCCTCCTGCCCAGGAGCAGGCCGCCGAAGAGGCAAAGGCCAAACCCAAAGGCGGTCCCAAAGTGGGCGATCTCGCCATGACCAAACCCGCGCCGAAGCCAGGTGATGGCCAGGCTGAAAACGAGACCGCCGAAGCAAAAATTCCCGAACACAAACACCCGCACACTTTGCTGGAGGCAATGCAGCAGCAGCCGCCCACGGCGATACCGGGCCAGAAGATGAGGGAGGAAGGCGGCGTGCACCGGCATCTTGAGACTTCGGCGTTTGACACGATTGCGACCCCCTTCGGCGAATATGATCGCGAACTGATCGACGCCATCACCACGCATTGGTGGGATTTGCTGGATCGCAAGGAATTTTCCCAGGATCGCACCGGGAAGGTGACCGTGCAGTTCACGCTGCGTGCGGATGGGCGCGTCACGGACGTTCACGTTGTTCGCAGCGATGTTGGCGACCTCCTTGCCTCCGTTTGTGAACTCGCCATCACAGACCCTGCGCCTTATGCTCCGTGGCCGGGCGACATGCGCCGGTTCTATGCCAAAGACAGTCTGGATATCACTTTTACTTTCTGGTACGAATAAACGTTTGTTGAAAAATTGATCAAGAATTTGCTGATTCACAACCACCACGACGATGGAAATTTTTTTTAAGATCATCATGCTCGCGACCTCAGTGGTCGGCCTGGCCTTCATCATCGAACGCGGCATCGCGCTGCGCTGGAACCGAGTGGTGCCAAGGGGCGTTGAAGATGCCGCCGAAGCCTGCCGCATCCCGGCAGATCGTCCCGTATTGCGCCGGATCTGCGAACAATCTCCTTCACCGCTGGCGCGTTTGCTCCTTGCGGCCGAGGAGCATCTCGATCTGCCCAAGGAAGAAAACGAAAGCGCGGTCCAAACGCGGGCGCGCCAGGAAATCGTGCGGCTCGAACGCGGCCTTGTCGTGCTGGAAATCGTCGTCGGCATCGCGCCGCTGCTCGGGCTTGTCGGCACGATTTACGGGATGATGACGCTCTTTGGCAGCCTGGGTGAAACCGGCTTGAGCGACAACACGGTGCTCGCGCGCGGCATCTCGTTGATTCTGCAATTCACGATGATGGGACTGCTTATTGCGATTCCTTCGCTCATCGCGTGGAATTATTACAGCAAAAAAGTCGAGATGCTCGCGGTGGAAATGGAAAGTGTCTGCGCGGAATTTCTTAGCCGCCAATATCGCGCGGAAACTCACATCCAGTCGCGAAAGGAACCGGCCATCGAATTGCCCAGGGAGTCGCGCAAAGAATCGGGCAAGGTTCCCGCAGTCAAATAACATGCGCTTTTACATCCGCAAAAGACGCCAGCCGCCCGCGGTCATCATCGTGGCGTTGATAGACGTGCTCATTGTGGTGTTGATTTTTTTGATGGTCACGACCACTTTCAAAAAGCCGCAGCCGACGTTGAAGCTGGCGCTTCCAGAGTCCAGCCATTCCACCAAGGCTGGCGCGAGTGAAACCCCGCCGCTCGTCGTCAGCATCGAGCAAAACGGCAACTTGCGTTTCGGGCCTGACGCGAAACTTCTCACGCCTGACGACCTCAAGCAGGAATTGCTTGCCGCAGCCGCAAAAAATCCTCAACTCAAACTCAGCCTGCGCGCGGACACCAAGGCGCCGTTCGGCCGCATCGTGAAAGTGATGGACATCGCAAAAGAAGCGAACATCAAGACCATTGACGCTTTCACCAAACCAGCAGGCCCATAGGCCTACAACACGAATCAAGCCGCGTGGCCGCGCAATGCTTCTTCGCGCTCGAGCAACGTCGGATGCGAATAATAAAACCCGCTGTAAATCGGATGCGGCGTCAGGTTGCTGAGATTTTTTTCGTTCAGCTTGCGCAAGGCGCCGATGAGCGATTGCGGTTCGCGCATCATTGCCGCAGCATAGGCGTCGGCTTCGTATTCATGGCGACGTGACAACCAATTCACAAGCGGCGAGAACCAGAACGTGATCGTGCTGGCGAGCAGCGCAAACAGCAGCAGTGCCGGCGCGATGCTGCCCGGCGTAAAGCCGAAGCCGCCATAAAACCAGTCCTGCCTCGCCAGCCATGCGATCACATAAAAGGCGGCGAGTGAAGTGATTGCCGAGAACAACAGCATTTTGGGGATGTGCTTCTTTTTGTAATGGCCGATTTCGTGGGCGAGCACGGCTTCCAATTCGGTCTCTGTGAGTTGCTGGATGAGCGTGTCAAAGAGGACGATTTTGCGAAACCGCCCCAAACCCGTAAAGAACGCGTTGGAATGGCGCGAGCGTTTGCTGCCGTCCATGACCTGGATGCTGCGCAGCCTGAACCCGGTGCGCTGGCCAAGGGCGAACAATCGTTCGCGCAAGCTGCCTTCCGGCAGCGGCGTAAATTTGTTGAACAATGGCATGATCACGACCGGCGCAAGCACGAACATGAGCAATTGAAAAACCATCAAGGCGGCCCACGCCCACAACCACCAAAGCGGGCCCATCCATTCCACGAGCTTCAAGATCAGCACGAGCAATGGATATCCAAGCACAATCGCCAACAGCATTCCCTTGAGGCGGTCCAGCCACCAAAGCCTGGGCGCGGTCGTGTTGAAGCCGAAGCGTTCTTCAAGATGGAACTGTGCATACCATTCGAATGCGATTCCAGGCAGCGCCATCAAAATGCCAATCGCGAACAACCACGCCGCCATCGCCCAGGCAGAATTGCCCAGCCACCCGCTGAAAAGCCGAAGGAACCATGGCAGAAAGCCGCTGAACACGACCACGCCCACGATGATCATGTCGAATGTCATTTCGACATTGCCGAAGCGGCTTTTTGCCAGCGTGTATTGGATGGATTTGGCGTAAGTGCCTGCGTCCACTGAATCCCTGAAGGCTTCAGGAATAGCGCCGGCATGAGCGAGAACATTCTTGCGATTGAGATAGGAGAGCCAGAACTGCGCAACCCAGCGCCCGGCCAACAAGATCAATACTACAGGAAACACCAGCTCGGAACCGTTCATTGTTTGCCAATATAAACCTGCAGTTGTGAAGGGCAATATGAGTTACTCGCAGAAATGCCCAAGGTAAATCGTATTTTCATGTCGGGTACCAAACATACTGCAAAATCCGTCACACTACGGATTGTCAAATAAATCGCTTTTCTCTACTTTCACATCATCCGGAAATTCAGGAACCGACTGACTATGAAAACAACTATTTATCTTCGGCTGTTAGTTGCCGCTGGTTTGTTTGCAGCCGCCGCTGTGCAGGCGCAGACTTACACGTTCTCCATCCCGCCGGGACAGACGAACGCCAATAAGCACCCGATCCTCAACAATCCTCATGGTGTGGCTGTGGATGCTTCGGGCAATATGTATGTAGCCGATACCGGCAACCATGTTATCCGGGTTATCTTAGCCGGAGGCGACATCAGTACCTATTCGAATTTGGTGTTGGGGCCGGTAAATCCACAGGATATTGACGAATCGCCTGCGTTTCACTTCAACTCGCCAATGGGGATTGCTCTTGACGCGAGCGGCAATATTTACGTTTCGGACAATAACGTTATTTACGAGGTTACCGGGACTCCCGCCAATGCGGTTGTCACAATTGTCGCCGGCTCGACGCAAGGTCATCAGGACGGCCCCGCGCAAGTGGCAAAATTCAATGGAGCTTACGGCCTCGCAGTGGACAACTCCGGCAACATTTGGGTCGCCGATCAAAACAATTCGGATTTTCGTGAAATCACAACCAATGGCGTGGTGATCACCGTCACTCCCATCCAAGTTTCCAACGCGCACCTTCCTGGAAAGCTCGCGGATAATGATCATTTTACCGGCATCACCATTGACCATCAAAACAACATCTTCTTGATGGATTCTGCTGATTACGTCCACGAATATTCGGCTGCAAACGGCATTTCGACAATCTGGAGCGGCGGCAATTCGACCTCTTCGCGCGGCCTCGCGGTGGATTATAATGACAATGTTTACATCTATGATGGCGGGAGCAATGCGGTGCTTTGCATCTCCCCAGGAGGCACGGCCACCATGCTCGGCAACCTGCCGACTTCGCGCGGACAGATTGCCGGAGTTGCAATCGATGCCGACAAGAACCTCTACATGGTTGACCAGGTGAACAACGTCATCATCAAGGGGACAGTTTCGTATCCCGCCTTTTTCGACGGACAAATAGCGCTGAGCAAGGGAGTTTACTATCTCTCGTTCGCCGACGGCACTATATTCGGATACTACAATCTCGGTGATTTCGATTTCCCATGGTTCTATCACTATGACATGGGCTACGAATATTTCTTCGATGATGGTAATGGCGGCGCTTATCTGTACGATGCCGCAAGCGGAGATTTTTGGTACACTTCGCCGCAGGTATTTCCGTTCCTGTATGATTTCACCTTGAACGCGTGGCTCTATTATTTCCCGGACAATCAAAATCCTGGCCACTACACCAGCAACCCGCGCACCTTCTACGATTTCGGCACAAGCCAGATCATCACGAGATAATCGAGCAACTGCGGCTTTCTCCGGCCCATAAGTCAAACGGAGCGCGTCATCCCCACCCGCGCTCCGTTTGCTTTTGTGAGGATGGTTTATTCCTGAGGATCGCGATTGGCCCTGCGACGGTTGTTGGCGGCAAGGAGCACGGCCAGATAGATGACGATGCCGATATTGACAAGCGGCACAAGCAGACTCAAAAAGCCTGGGTTTTCGTAGAGATGAAATAATTCCACCGGGAGATAAAGGCAGGCGGAAATGACAGCAAACCATTCGGCCCATGCGCGCTCGTGCCAAAGGCCGAACGTCT
>DASRBR010000293.1:0-6332 GCA_035653495.1 Verrucomicrobiia bacterium | reverse complement strand
AGAACGGCGCGCGGGCGATGAGCTGCGCGCCTTGCAATTGCGCAAGCTGCTGGCCCTTGGTGAACGATTCGGGAAACGGCTTGCCGTTCAGTTCCTTCAGCTTGGGCTTGTAATCGAAGCTTTCCAGATGCGACGGCCCGCCCGCCATGTAAAGATGGATGATGCGTTTGGCGCGCATCGGATAATGCGGCGGATTGATGATGCCATGCCAATGCGCGCGCGGGTCGGGCGCGGGCTCGGCGGCGCGGAGCAAGTTGGGGTCGAGCAAATTCGCCAGCGCGAGTCCGCCCAAACCGAACGCCGCACGGCCAAGGAACGTGCGCCGGTTGATGGACGCCTGCCACGCTTCGGAATCAAATGGCTCTTTCTTCATAAAAATCTCAATAACGGGTAATCGTTTCGTGCAGGCCAAGCATCACGCGGCAAACCTGCGTCCACGCGGCTTCTTCGGAGGCTCCTGCGACCTTGGGTTCGGTCGCCAGGCCGACGCGCATCAGTTTGTTCGCGTCGTCCGCATGGTCCATGTAATAAGCGCGTTGCTCGGCCAAAAAAGATTCAAGTGATTTGCGCTCGTTGGGCTTGGCGTGTCGGGCGAGCACGGTCTGGTACATGAAATCGATGCGTTTGTCGTCATTGCGCGGCGCGTGGGAAAGGACTTTCGCGGCTAGCATCCGCGAGCATTCGACAAACGTCGGGTCGTTCAGCAGCGTGAGCGCCTGTTGCGGCGAATTGGAGACGTTGCGGATGGCGGTGCATTCCTCGCGCGAGGGCGCGTCGAAGTTCGCGAGCATGGGATGCAAAAACGTCCGCTGCCAGTGCATATAAACGCCGCGGCGATACTGGCGGTCGTCGGTGTCAGCGATGTAATCGCGGTTCGGGAACTGGATATTGGCGTAATAACCGGCCGGTTGATACGGAAAACAGCTTGGCCCGCCGATGTCTTCGTTCAACAAGCCGGAGACGAACAGCGCGTTATCGCGGATAAATTCCGCTTCGAGCCGCCGCGGCGATTGCGAGGCATACAGGCGGTTTGCCGGGTCCATTTCATGGATTTCCGGACGCGGATTGGAAGATTGACGGTACGTCTCGGACATGACCATGAGCTTGACCATGTGCTTGATGTCCCAGCCGCTGTCCATGAACTCAACTGATAGCCAGTCGAGCAATTGCGGATGCGTGGGCCATTCGCCCTGCGCGCCCAGGTCATCCACGACCGCCGAGATGCCGGTGCCGAAAAATTGCTTCCACATCCGGTTCATCACCGTGCGCGCGGTGAGCGGGTTGTCTTGTGAAACGAGCCACTTCGCCAGGTCGAGCCGCGTCAGGCGATGACCGTCCGCATCGGGAACCTGCGGCAGAAAATGCGGCACCGCCGGCACGACGACATCGCCGCCCTCATCCTGGAAATTGCCGCGCCGCAACACGCGCGTTTCGACCGGCTTGACGGCCACGGTCACAACGGTCGGTGATTTTCCGCCGCGCAATTGAAGCGCATCCGCGTAAAGTTTTTTGTAATCGGCAAAAGTTTTTTCATCCGCGCCCGTGCCGATCAAATAAGTTTCATACAATTTGGCGAGCCGTTCGCGTTTGCCTTTCGAGAGCGCGTCAGCCAACGCCGCGTTTCCGCCGCTCTTGAGCGGGTCGCGCGCCGCAAAAGGTGTGATGGAAAAACGGACGCAACCGACCAAACCTTTGGTCAGCTTGATGACGAGCTTGTCGCCTTCGTGCGCTTGAAATGGTTTGTCGAGCAGCCAGAATGAGGTCTGCGGCGATTTTTCGGCGGTATGCAAGACTTTCCAACCGCTGGTCACACCGATAATGGCGTAGCCGTTGGAATAACGCTCATCTTTCTTGTCGGCATCTGCGTGGTAAAAGGAAAGTGAGATTGGCTTGCCCTCCGCTGCAGCTTTGACCTTTGCGTTCAACATCACCGTGGTGCCGGCGTAATTCACCTTGTCGCTGAAAATGGTGCCGTCATGTTCGGGCCTCCGCAGCAATTCCATACGAAGCGCGGCAACCCAACCGGCAGGAAGCGGCAATTCGATGTCATGCTCTTCGGGGGCTTTCTTATCGAAAAGAATCGAATCATCCGCGTTCACGACTGCATCGGCGACTTCATTCGTCGCCATCTTTTTTTTCTTTTGCGTGAGTTCAGGTTTGGGAGTGAGCCAGCCATCGGGATGCGCCTTCAAAAATTGCGCGCTGGCATCGCACCACGCGTCGAACGTTTTCTTTTGCGCGGCGTCAGTTTTGACTTTTGATGCGGCAGTTTTTTCAAGGTCGGCGATCTGTTGATCGATGCCGTCCAGACGATGGTGGAGATAAGGGCTGTCCACGATGATCTCAGGCGGGAAAGGATGGTCGTTATCGAAGCCGCGCAATTCCGGGTTGGGCGTGTAACCATATTCCATATAGACGCCCCATTGTTTGATGTCGGCGAAAAACGCCTTCATCGAATAAAAATCGCGTGTGGAAAACGGATCGAACTTGTGGTCGTGACATTCGCAGCAACCCATGGTCGAGCCAAGCCACGTCGTTGCCACCGTCCGCACGCGATCGGCGCCGTATTTGGCGAGATATTCCGCCGGCTGCGCGCCGCCTTCGCGCGTGACCATGTTCAGGCGGTTGAACCCGCTGGCGACAAGCTGCTCGGTGGTGGGATGCGGCAGCAAATCGCCGGCGAGTTGCTCGATGGTGAACTGGTCGAACGGTTTGTTGGAATGATAGGCGTTGATGACGTAATCGCGGAATGGAAAATCGTTGATGTTTTGGTCGCCATGATAACCGACGGTGTCGGTGAAGCGCGCCAAATCAAGCCACTCAACCGCCATCCGTTCGCCGTAATGCGGCGACGCCAGCAAACGATCCACTTCATGTTCGTACGCATTCGGGCTGGTATCCTTGATGAAATTCTGGACTTCCTCCAGCGTTGGCGGCAAGCCGATCAAATCCAGACTCAGGCGGCGCAGCAATATGCCTTTGTCGGCTTCGCGTGAAGGTTTGATGTTGTGTTTTTCGAGTTGGGCGAGGATGAAGGCATCAATCGGATTTTTCTCCCACGATTTGTATTTCACCTCGGGAATTTTTGGGCGCTCCGGTTTGATGTAGGCCCAGTGCGGTTGATATTCCGCGCCGGAAGCGATCCATTTTTTCAAAAGTTCTTTTTGTTCAGCATTGAGCGCCTTGCGCGAATCGGGCGGCGGCATCATGTCGTCCTTGTTGGTTGCGTAGATGCGGCGGATCATTTCCGACTGATCGGGTTTGCCGGGGACGATGGCTTTTTTCTGCAGAGCAACTTCGCGGACATCGAGGCGCAACTTCGCCTTGCGATTATTTTTGTCGGGCCCGTGACAGACAAAACAACTGTCAGAAAGGATGGGGCGGATGTCTTCGTTGAAGCCCGGTTTTTCCGCGCCGTTGGTCACCGCGGAAGCACTTGGGACAAGCATCAAGCCAAGCAGGAGCGAAAGAATTGCGGGCCACGACACCAAAAGCCAGCACGGCTTCCTGCATTGTCGAAGCCAGCCAGAAGACGCGAAGAAGAGCGATTCCATTCTCGTGCCGTGTTTCTGAGAATAAACCATAAAAAGAAAGACGCGACCAGCGTTTTCCTGGTTTCATTAGTTAAGACGCGCCATTTCAAGCCCCCATTCAGGCAACGAGCCCGGCTTTGGGCCGGGTAAACACCCCAAAAGAGGTTCCTGCTTGCCGTGCAGTGCCTTTTTTGCGTATTCGTGCCATAATGATGTTGTATAAAAAACGGGCCGGTCGCTTTGTGACCCAGTTCGTTTTTTCCTTGTTTCTTGCAATGCTGGCCGCGAGCGCGTTCGCAAAAACTTCCACTTTCCAAACCCCGGCGAACATGATGATCGAACTCACGTTCAACGCCGCGAGCAATTACTTCGATCCATTCAACGAAATCACTTTGGACTTCGTCTTTCACGATCCGCGCGGGCAGGAATTGCGAGTGCCTGCTTTTTGGGACGGATCGAACGTGTGGAAGGTGCGTTACGCCTCGCCCATCGTTGGGCTGCATCATTTTCGAAGCGAATGCTCGAACCCTCACGACCGGGGGCTCAATGGCATCACCGGCACCGTGGAAGTCACAGCTTACGCCGGGCAAAATCCCCTTTATGTGCATGGGCCGTTGCGCGTTTCTGCCGACCATCGTCATCTCGAACAGTTCGATGGCACACCTTTTTTCTGGCTGGCTGATACCTGGTGGATGGGCCTTTCCAAACGGCTGCATTGGCCCGGCGATTTTCAGTTGTTGGCCGCCGATCGCAAAGAAAAAGGTTTCAATGTCATCCAAATCGTCGCCGGGCTTTATCCCGACATGTTCCCGTTCGACCAACGCGGGATGAACGAGGCCGGCTTTCCGTGGGAACCGTGTTACGAACGCATCAACCCGGCATATTTTGACGCCGCGGACAAACGCCTGGAATACTTGGTTTCGCAGGGAATGATGCCATGCATCGTCGGGGCCTGGGGATATTATTTGCCATGGATGGGCCAGGACAAAATGAATGCCCACTGGCGTTATCTAGTGGCGCGTTATGGCGCGTTGCCGGTGGTGTGGTGCGTGGCGGGCGAAGCGAACCTGGAATGGTACCGCGCGGACAAATTTCCTTACGATGACCGCGAGCAGGTGAAAGGCTGGACCAAAGTGGCGCGTTCGCTTCGCGCAATGGACCCTTTCCACCGCTTGATGACGATCCATCCCACGGGCATCGGGCGATTGAGTTCGCGCAATGCCATCAACGACCTTTCTCTGATTGATTTCGACATGTTGCAAACGCCTCACGGCGAATTGGCGGAACAATCGCCCGCGCAACGCGAAGTGGTCGCCCCGACGGTCAGCACCGTCCGCCAATCGTACGCCGACAATCCTGTCATGCCGGTGATTGACGGCGAAGCCAGCTACGAAATGTTGCTCGATAATCTTGATACGAAATGGTCGCGCCGGATGTTCTGGCTTTGCATGATGAACGGGACCGCAGGGCATACTTACGGCGCAAACGGCATCTGGCAGGTCAATCGCCACGGAAGCCCGCACGGCCCTTCGCCCCCTCCGAAAAGCGAAGGCTACGGCGTGATTTCCTGGGATGACGCGATGGTTCTGCCCGGTTCGGGCGAGCTGGGCATGGCCAAAAGGTTCCTGGAACAGTTCGATTGGACAGAATTCAAGCCGCACCCGGAATGGGCGGCATTCCGCGCCAAGCCATGGCTCAACCTGGACGCCGCGCATTGGATCTGGTTTCCCGAGGGCAACCCGGCCAAGGAAGCTCCGGCAGCGAAGCGTTATTTCCGGCGCACTTTTGTTTTGCCCGATACCAACGCAATTGAAAGCGCGCTGTTGCGCATGTCGGCGGACGACGTTTTTTATGCGCGTATCAATGGCGAGAAACTTGGCGGCTCGCGCGATTGGCGGACGGGCAGGCAATTCGATAATTTTGGCTACATCTTAAAAACCGGCACCAACGTGCTCACGGTCACGGCCGAAAACATGCCGACCAATATTTCCAATCCAGCCGGGTTGATCGCCGCAATGGAAATTCGGCTCACCAACGGCACAGCGGTGCGGCTGACTTCGGACGATTCCTGGCATTGCTCCACCAACGCGCCGACGAATTGGGAAACGGTCACGTTTGACGATCGCGCCTGGTCCAATAGTTTGGCCGTGACAAATTACGGCGGCGATCCGTGGGGCAAGCTGGACGAACCGAAGTATGATGACCTGCACGGCCCGCAATCGGCAGGCATTCCCGGCGTGGTGCGCATCACTTACGTTCCGCTAAACGAGCCCGTCATCGTGCGCAATCTCGGATTTGAGGCGGCTTATCACGCGAGCGAATTTGATCCGATAACGGGCGCAAAGAATGATTTGGGCATCATCCGCGCCGATGACGCCGGTCTGTGGAACTGTCCCGCTCCCGGCGAGAAAGACCGCGACTGGGTCCTCATTCTGCAACCAACTTCTGCCGCAATCACGAACCAAAACGTTGCCGAAACTTCCTTGCACCAGCTCACGCTCTCCAATGCTTATGTTGCGTGGCATTTCGACTGGAGCAATGGCCGCTTGCGCGCTTTGAAATTCGACAACAATCGTTCCGGCCACTCCTTCGCACTTTCCGGCGACGAGGAACTGGCGCTGAAATTCTCCGCATCTTTGGGCAAAGTCGCCGAGCCGTTCACTCGCGTGGATGATTTTGAAGTGCGGGATATGCAACTCGTCGCGTCGAACCACGCGGTTTTCGATTTGACCAGCCCGACCTTGCAACTCGCGGTGAAGCTGCATTTTCAACTGGACGGTCCCACGCGCCGTAAATGGT
>DASRBR010000292.1:0-2359 GCA_035653495.1 Verrucomicrobiia bacterium | reverse complement strand
TCCACCGGGTTGTGCGCGTGCTGGAGCAGGTAAGGAGATTTTTCGCGCGCGAGCCGGTTCGTGTGCGCGAACGGCTGCGGCGAAGATGGATTGGAGGCGCTCACAGTTGAATTGGTTTTGGTTTGTGCGACAGCATGTTTCTCCGCGGCCATTCCCAGCGCGAAGACCATCATCGTCAAAGTGACCGCGCGTTTTCGAGGCACATTCGAACCATAACCCTTGCGCCCTCCCGCGGCAAAGAAAGATTGCGCAATTCACGCCCTGATGCAGCTTGCCCTGGGGCCGGTTTCCCGGTAAGCACTTGGCGCGATGAAACATTTTATTACAGCGATAATTCAATGGTACACAGCCCACTTGAGTTATTCTGTGCTCGCCTTGCTCATGGCGGCGGAAAGCACGATTTTTCCTCTGCCAAGCGAGCTGATCATCCCGCCGGCAGCCGCTTCCGGCAAATTCAGCGTCATCGGCATTGTCATCGCCGGGACGATTGGTTCATGGGTCGGCGCATCCATCATGTATTGGGTTTCGCGAGTTGCGGGCAGGCCGCTGGTGATGCGCTACGGCGGGTTTGTCGGGATTTCCGCAAAAAAAATCGAAGGCGCGGAACGCTGGGCGGGCCATTTTGGTTCCATGGGAATTTTCATCTCGCGCTTGCTGCCGGTGGTGCGGCATTTGATCGGCATCCCGGCGGGCATCGTTCGAATGGATTACAGATTATTCTCGCTTTTCACGGTGCTGGGCTCGGGCATCTGGTGCGCGATCCTTTGCTGGCTAGGCATCAAGATGGGCCAGGACCAGCAATTGATGAAGGGCGAATATCATCGCATCGTGATATGGGTGGGCGGCGTGGTGATCGTGCTGGGAAGCATCTATTATTTCTTCGTGCATCGGCAAATGAAGGCCCTGCCAGAAAAATAACGAGCACATGATTCGAAACCCAATCATTGTAGCGTTGGACGTCCCCGCGCCGGAAGCGGCCTTGGCGCTCGCATCCCAATTGGCTCCTGTCGTCGGCGCGTTCAAGATCGGCAGCGAACTTTTCACAGGCGCCGGACCAGACATCGTCCGTCGTATTCGCGCGACCGGTGCTTCTGTCTTTCTCGATCTAAAATTTCACGACATTCCAAACACCGTCGCAAAAGCCGTCACGGCCGCGACGCGTCTCGATGTCCAGATGCTCACGATCCATACGAGCGGCGGATTGGAAATGATGCGCGCCACAGAAACCGCTGCGCAGGAAACCGCGCGCCAAATCAATCGTCCTGCGCCGCTCGTGCTTGGTGTGACCGTCCTTACCAGCATGGACGCCAAGAACCTTGGCGAGATTGGCGTTGGCGACGAAGTCGGCCCGCAAGTCGAGCGCCTCGCCTCGCTTGCTGCGCAAGCCGGATTGCGTGGATTGGTTTGTTCGCCATTGGAGATTGCCGCCTTGCGACGGATTTTGCCGGCGCAGATGCAACTCGTCACGCCCGGCATCCGCACCGGCGCGGAAAAAGCCGATGACCAAAAACGCACCCTCACGCCGCGCGAAGCTATAGCACAAGGCGCGAACTGGCTCGTCATTGGCCGTCCCATTTATGCCGCGCCCCATCCCCGCTCAGCCGCCGAGGCGATATTGGCAAGCTTGTCTTGATTGCGCCGGTCATCTTGTTGCCCGCCAACTACAACGTTCGTGTGATTGACTCTTCTTAAGGCAGCGATAGTTTTACCGACAGCCCGCTTTTCTATTTGACCTAACTGCGCGGGCTTCAAGTTGCAATCGGGCATTTATCACCGGGTTTTAACATCGAATGAAAGCGAATCAAAAGACGTTCAACCCGTTGGAATTGGTCTGCTTTTGCAAATTCACAAACAACCACAATCGGAACAAAAGGATCCCATCCATGAAAAAAATTATTCTTTCTGCGCTGCCGGTCATCCTGGCTGGACTGGCCATTACTGCGAGCGCGCAACGTCCGTTGGGCATTGATGTCTCCAGTTATCAGGGCAACATCACTTGGTCCAAGGTCTATTCGCAAGGCGTGCGGTTCTCGTTCGCGAAGGCGACGGAGGGAACTTATTATCAAGATGCCTATTTTGACGGCAACATGGTCAACGGCAAGGCCGCCGGCGTGCAAATGGGCGCATATCATTATGCCCGGCCAGACCTCGACGTGCCCGCGAGCGAGGCCAGTTACTTTTGGAACTTCGCCCAAGGCTATCTTCTGCATGACGGCAGGTCAATTGATCCGGCATTGGACCTGGAAGTATTCAACGGATACGTCGGCGCGACGTCCTACGCCGATTGGGCCAATCAGTGGGGCACCGATGTGGCCTCGGATGCGTCCGCCGCCGGGTTGAGTGTTCACCCTTGCATTTA
>DASRBR010000291.1:0-11712 GCA_035653495.1 Verrucomicrobiia bacterium | reverse complement strand
TGACCATTGAAAATGGAATAGTGAATGGGACGAATGGGACGGATAGGACGGCGCCACTCGCCCGAGTGGGCTGCTTCGGGTGCAGGCGAAGCCTGCCTTGGAGTGCGGCAGTCCTCTGCCGCTTTGAGGATGGGATCAATGATCTTTTAAAATGCGTTTGGCACATTGACGGCGGTTTGAAAGCGGTAGAGGACTACCGCACTCCAAGACGCTGTCGCGACCCCTTAGCATCCTCCTGCGATGTCCGGTACTTCGGACGGCCCAGCGCGGGATTTTCACGCGTTTGGGTGCGGGGTGTTGCACCTGGTTGCAGCTTGTTGCGGCTTGTTGCAGCTACCGGGAAAAAATTGGAAGAGGCGTCTGTGAAGCGAGAAATCTCGAGTCGGCATTCGTAAAGCAACATCCAAGCACCAGAGAATGTTCAAATGCCAATCACCAAGCGAACCGCTTGCCAACCTGCGCATCAGTCTTGGTGCTTGGGAATTGGTGCTTCAATGGAGCTTGGATGTTGGCGTTTGGTGCTTCGTGGCATTGCCTGCCATTTGGACGCATTTTTGTTTCCTGTCTGGTTCCAAGGGTCGCAGGCGTTGCACCTTGTTGCACTTGGTTGCACTTACGACACGCTAAAACACGATAAAACACGCTATTTTTAAAAAAATTTATTCGCCGTCAGTCGGACCTAAAACAATGAAACATCGAACATGCAACGTGAACCCCGACATCCGATGTCGATTTCGTGCAATTGGGCGTTCGATGTTCAATGTTTGCTCAACAAATTATTCGCCTTGGGGCCGTCGCTATTCATCGCAACCAAACCGGCCGGTTCAGCTTCGCGCGCGATTGCGGATTTCAAGCAACTGTTTCATCACGCCATGCAAGTTACCGCGCCATTCCCTCGTGCCGAAAGCATCGTGCAACTGGCGATAGAGACGATAAAGTTCGCGGTAAATCGCGTGGTTGCGGGCATCGGGCTTGAAGACCTGCGATTTCAACCCGGTCAGTGCCTCCGGGTTCGGAGTTCCGGCTTTAGCCGGTTTGAACACCTCCGATTTCAACCCGGTCATTGCTGGGAGCGCCGTCGCGAAATTGTCATGTCCGCCTGCTTTGCTCCCGGCGACAACGGCGCCGGCAATGGCCGCGCCGAGAGCGCAGGTTTGCGCCGAGCGCGAAAGTTTCATCGGCCGTCCGGTGACGTCGGCATAAATCTGCATGACGAGCGGATTTTTTTCGGCGATGCCGCCGCAGTTGACGACCTCCTTCACCGTGACGCCGTATTCTTCGAAACGGTTGATGATGGTGAGCGCGCCGAAAGCAGTCGCTTCAATCAATGCGCGATAGATTTCGGCGGGCGTGGTGTAAAGCGTCTGGCCGAGCAGCAAACCGGTCAGGCGCTGGTCCACCAAAACCGTGCGGTTGCCGTGGTTCCAATCCAGCGCGAGCAAGCCCGATTCGCCGGCCTTCAATTTCGCCGCCGACGCGCTCAACGATTCATGCGAACCAGCCTTGCCGCCCAATGGCCGGAGATAATTGACGAACCAATTGAAGATGTCGCCGACGGCGGATTGGCCCGCTTCGAGCCCGAAAAAGCCGGGCAGAATGCTCCCCGGCACGATGCCGCACAATCCCGGAATGTCGGCCAATTTTTTATGAGAAGGAACGACCATCATGTCGCACGTGCTCGTTCCGATGGCTTTCACCAGGGTGCCCGGCTTGATGCCGCAACCGACCGCCCCGAGGTGCGCATCCAGTGCGCCGATGGCGATCGGGATTCCCGCCGGCAAACCGGTGCGCGCAGCCCAATGTTTGGTCAATCCGCCAACGGCGCGATCGATCGTTTCTGCTTTGACAGGCAAACGCGAGTGCAGCGCGCGCAGCTTCGGATCAAGCCGGCCGAGAAAATCTGCGTCCGGATAACCGCCCCAGCTCGCGTTGAACATTGCCTTGTGACCTGCCGCGCAAATGCCGATCTTCAGCTTCTCCGGCGCTTGCGTTCCGGTCAGCATTGCAGGAATCCAATCAGCCAGTTCAATCCACGAATGCGCCGCGTCAAAGACGTCAGGACTGGAGCGCAGGCAACGCAAAATTTTGCTGAAGAACCATTCGCTGCTGTAGGTGCCTCCGCATTTTGCAAGATATTGAGGACGCAATTTGCGAGCGAGCTGGGTGATTTCGGCCGCTTCGGCGATGCTCGTGTGGTCCTTCCAGAGCCAGGCCATGGCCGCGGGATTGTTGGCGAAGTGTTGGTGCAGCGCGAGTGGTTGGCCGTCGGCGTCCAGCGGCAACGGGGTGCTGCCGGTCGTGTCCACGCCCAAGCCGATGATTTGCTCCGGATTGAAACCGCGGATTGTTCGCTTCGCCAGCGCGAGCACTTTCTTCAAAACGATTTCGGCGCCGGTGACATAATCCGCCGGATTTTGGCGCGCGAGGTTCGGGTCCGGGGAAAGGATGACGCCCTGCTCGCCATGGGCATAATTCCAAACGGCGACTGCCATCTCCTCGCCATTGGCAGCATTGACGACAAGGGCGCGCACCGAATTGGTGCCGTAATCCAAACCGATGGAGTATTTGGCGGGCATGGGTTTTGGTGGTGCGATGATGCGGGTTTTCCACGCATTTGTAAATCTCCAACCCATAAATGGCATCATGGGAAACGACCTTTTGGCGTAAGTACACCCCATCTTTTTTTGGCATGGGAAATGATACAGTCAGGGGAGTGCGGGCGGGAAAACAAACCGCACCACTGAAAATCTATGAAGATCAGTCCTGAACCGCTATGTCCGATGCGCGCCTGGCGCGAGCTGTGGCACGCTGAACCGTTGCCTTACGAACGCTTCCTGCGCGAGCAGGCAACCATGCCCGCAAAGTCTTGGAAAACAGCCAAACGGCCCAGTTTCCATTGGCTTAGCCACTTGATCAGCCGCGACACCGCGCGTTGATCATGCGAGCGCAACCCGCTCGATGCAACCGTTGCCGCACGTTTCCAGACTGCGGCATGAAGAAGATTACTTGTTTTCGGCACCTTTCAGAGCTGCCTTATAATTCGACTCCACTGTCCAGTTTTTAGTCACTCCCCTTATCATTTCCGGCGCAGGATGGCCGACAGCCAGCCCCAAGCCATCCCGACCAGCAAGCCGGTTGCATGTGCGGCGTTCGCGATGGGACCCATCACGCCTATCATGCACACAAACAGCCAGATAATCATCATCCAAACTGTGGTTGGATGCAGAAAAAGCCCTGAAGCACGGTCCATCCTGCCGCGAATCCAGATGTAGCCAAACAGCCCGTAAACCACGCCGGACATGCCGTAAAAGGCGCCGCCGACAAATAGGAATTCTGCGAAATTGGAGATCACCGCCATGATCAGGACTTGAGTGATCAGCAACAGACTCCCCTGCCGCGCCTCAATCATGCTGCCCAGGTCCCGAAGCCAAAGCATGTTGAAAAAGATGTGCAACAGCATGCTGGTGGAGTGCATGAATATGGGGGTAACTAGTCGCCAAACTTGTCCGCTCCGCACTTCGGGCAGCAACTCGTTCAAATGTGTAAGCCTTGCCATACACGCCTGCCAGATGCCCAGCTCTCCAATATTTTGCAGGTCATAATCCGTTAGGAAAAGAGAGTTTACAAATTTGGCGTGCAAAAGCTCGCCTATGAACACAACCACACAGATGAAAATCAAAATGAACGTCACCGGCCCGAATCCGTAAGCCGTCAATTGCGGGAACAATTGTTTGCCTTTTTTGACCCGCTTTTGATACTCCTCCAGTTCCCGACGTTTTTGTTCCCGCAATTCCTCGGCGGCCCGGGCATGGTTTTGAAAACGCGGATCACTCGGATTGGCCGAGTAATTGTTCAGCAGAGCGCGTCCGCGGTCCAAATCCTCCTCGCGATGGATCCACACCGACCACAAACCATCCTTGTCGCGTTCGATTTGGTTGTCGATCCCCTGCACAAAGAGATAGTCCCCGAAATCCCGCGCCTTCGCTTCGCTGTCCAAATGCCCAATCATTCTCATGCGTTGCAAAGCCTAACCTCAAATCAAAAGCCGTAAACTAGAAATCCCACTCCGTTGAAAAGCACTTGTCCGCCAGCGTTTTTTCTCAAAATCTTCTGGACAAATATCAGTGCATCTGAGAAGCTCCCTTTGTCGCGCTTGGAGGCGCGACGGGGAACACCGCGTAGGTGTTTTCAAACCGGCCTTTCGCTCCCGGTTTTGCCCCCCAACAACGATGCCAAACCACAATCCAAATCATTTTAAGCGCCAGAAACTCCGCTTTCCTTCCCTCAACCAACACCCACCCTCAACTCCCAGCCATTTCATGCGTAAAATCCGTTCTGATGCCCTTTGGCACAAGCTCAGTCCCGAACAACAGAAGAAAATCGAGCGTTGGTTCTTCGATGAACACCTCAGCTATCGCGTTGTCCGCGAACGGCTGAGGACGGACTTCGGCGTGACCTGCGCGCTTTCCGCCATCGGGCCAATGTATCGTCATTGCAAGGAATTGCGCTCGCGGGAACGCGACGCTACGCTGGACAGGTTGACCGAAATCCTGACGGACCCGCGGTCGGATTTGAGGCGCATTCCGACCGATTCGGTTGCGACCATTACCGCCTGTCTGATGCATCGCGCCATCGTTCAAGACGACCCAAAGACGGTTGCCGCCCTGGCCAACGTCATCATGCAGGGCCAATCGCATGAGATCCAGCGCGACCACAAAAAATTGGCTGAAGAAAAACTGGCCTTTCGCCGTTTGCAATTTGCAGTCTCCAGCGGCGCGATTGGCTCCAAGGAAATCCTGATGCAGTTAGGCGACACGATCCGACAGGCTCAAGCGCCGTTAAGCGACACAAAGTCGCCTAAACCGGGCTTGTACAGGATAAACCGGGATAAAAAATAAAAATTTGTATGCGGCCACCATCGCGGATACCGGCGAATTCTCGTGCAACTCAGCCATTGACTTGCATTTGCGCCATGACCCGGATAGCCTCAGATGGAGAATCGAACCATTCGCTTCCGTCATAATGTCCTCGGAAACAAAAAGCATGGGAATTCTGGATTGGGCCCGAGCCATCGCCATTGGGCGTCGCCCAAAACGCACGCTCGTTCGTCTTGTTCCGGTCATCGTTCTCGGTTTGATCACAGTGCTTTTTTTCCGGTTCGTCCTCACTCCTGTTCGCATCACCGGCCCCAGCATGATTCCGACGTTTCAGGACGGCAGCATCAAATTTCTTAACCGGCTCGCTTATCTGCGCAGCGAACCCAAGCGCGGCGACATCGTGGGCATCCGTTATTCTGGCAACCACGTTTTGTTGGTGAAACGGGTTGTGGGGTTGCCTGGTGAATTGGTTGGCTTTCAATACGGCAGGTTTTATGTTAATGGCAAACCGCTTCATGAGCCTTATCTCAATTATCCGTGCGCAAAGTGGCATTCAGAACCCAAAACCCTTGGTCCCAATGAGTATTACGTCGTCGGCGACAATCGTTCCATGCCCATCGATTTTCATTATCAGGGCGCTGCCGACCGGCGGCGCATCATCGGCAAAATCCTGCTGCTTCATGGAGATTCCTGACCGGGCCGATGATGCCGCATGAAGAAGCTTTCCAACATCATCCTGCTGCTCGCGCTCGCCGGGCTTGGTTACTGGCTTTGGACAGTTTTCTTTCCCAATCCCCAGCAGGTCATCCGGAATCGCCTCAACAAACTTGCGCGATTGGCCTCGTTCTCCCCTGGTGAAGGCAACATCTCACGCATTTCCAAAATCCAAAGGATGGGACGGCTGCTCGCCGAAGACGTCCAAGTGATCATTGACGTGCCCGGCACTGAAATCCAAACCATCAAAAGCCGCCAGGAATTGATGCAGGCGGCGATGGCAGCACCACGCTTTGCCAACGGCCTTAAAGCTGAGTTCTTGGACATGAACATCGAATTGGGCAGTGACACGCAATCGGCCATCGTGGACCTCACCCTTAAGGCCAAGATCGGTGGCGAAAGCGACCTCATCGTGCAAGAATTGAAATTCACGATGAAAAAAATCAACAATGACTGGCTCATCACCCGCGTCGAAACCGTGAAGACTTTGAAGCCATGAGCGAAGAAGCATTGTTGCACCTCACTCGCGCGGACAAGGTGCTCGCGCGGCTCATCCAAAAGGTCGGCCCGTGCGGATTGAAACGCCGCGCGCGCCGCAGCCCATTCGAGGCGCTTGTCCGGGCGGTCGCTTACCAGCAGCTTAACGGCACCGCTGCTGCTACGATCCTTGGACGCGTCAAAGCACTTTACCCGCCTCCTTTCCCCACCGCACAAGCGTTGCTCGACACATCGGATGAAAAACTGCGCGCCGCCGGATTATCGCGGGCGAAGGTCGCGGCCATCAAGGACATCGCCGCCAAAACCATCGAAGGGGTTGTTCCAACCGCTCGCGAAATTGCGCGCATGGAAAATGAAGTAATTCTTGAGCGGCTGACCGCCATCCGCGGCGTGGGACCATGGACTGTCGAGATGCTGTTGATGTTCACCTTGGGAAGAATGGATGTGCTGCCGGTCACGGATTATGGCGTGCGCAAGGGATTTGCGCTGACTTATCAATTGAAAGATTTGCCCTCAGCGGCGGAACTGCTGGAGCATGGCGAAAAATGGCGTCCTTACCGGTCCATCGCGGCATGGTATCTTTGGCGCGCCGTGGACCAGGATGGCGGAAATTAAGGCGAAAACTGCTCCAACGTTCAATCAACGCTTGACACGCGTTCAAGCCTGTGGATTTTTTAGTGATGTCCATGCAGGAAGCCGTTTTAGGGGGACATTTATGCGTTTGGCCAAAACGATACATATTATTGCCCTGTGCATTGCGGCAAGTGCACTTCCACGCGCCGCGCGCGCGAACATGGAAGTCTATCAATTGACGACCCCCATTTCCGGCTCTCTTCAAGGCGCCATTTCCGATTACGGCAACAGCATCGGCCCGGGGAATTATCCCGAAGTGGATTTGAACTGGTCCTTCAACACTTTGACAGAAACCATTTACCTGGACCCGGTCAACCTTACGGTGGAACAAGCGGGTTCCGTTTCTTTGCAACTTCCCACCAATCCCGCCGGGCACATCGATGAAGATCAAAACATCCATGGCAATCACGTGCATGGCTCCCTTTCCCTCTCTCAAAGCGTCAGCGGCGGCAGCGTGTCCTTTGACACCGGCTCGCAGCCAATCGTCTGGAACCCCAGTTCGCAAAGTTATGTGTTGAACCAGGCGCTGGGCGGAAGCGCCGCCATCGGCAATATTCCCATCACAGGCTCCTATACTTTGACCACCGGCGGCCAAACTTATAACGGCTCGTTCAATTACACCCTCACTCCTCAAAACGATGGCGCCGTGCCCACCACATTTTCCAGCTTCTCGCCCGTGCCGGACCAATCCATGCTCGCGCTGAACGGATTGTCCGGGCAGAATTCTTATTATTCCACGGGGCACAGCCCGTTTGCTCAGATCAACGCGCCGAACGGATTTGCCATGAGTCTCGGCGCGGGCTCTGGAGATTACCTCGACAGCTTCGATTGGAGCGTCGGTTCCGCGATGGCAACCATCGTCCCAGAACCCAGCACACTGACGCTGCTTGGGTTCGGCCTGGCCAGTCTCGCTTGCCTCGCAAAACGCCCCAAACATTGAGAAGCGCGAGGCGAGTTTCATCAACTTCAGAAATATTTTTGCAGATGTTAGTTCCCGCATTCACCAGGGAAGTCGTTGGCCGAGATGGAAGTAACCGCCAGTTGGGCCGTCGTCGGGCAACAATGCGAGCTGAACACTCGTTTTCGCTCCTTCGACAATTTCCATCGGCGCTTCCTTGCCGCCCATTTCGGTTTTCACCCAGCCCGGATGCGCGGAATTGACTTTGATTTTGGTGTCGTGCAATTCATAAGCGAGATGAATCGTGAATCCATTGAGCGCAGTCTTGGAAACATCATACGCCGGCGCTTTGAAATCATAGATCGGCGACGACGGATCGGAATGCAGCGTCAGCGAACCGAGAATGCTTGAAAGATTCACGATGCGACCCGCGGGTGATTTGCGGATCAACGGCAACAACGTTTGCGTCAGCGCGATCGGCGCAAAAAAATTCGTGTCGAAAGTCTTTCGCCACGTTTCCATTGGGGTTTTGCTGACTTGATAGACCTGGCTTTCCGGCGAGTGCGTGCCCGATTCGAAATGCACACCGGCGTTGTTGATGAGGATGTCCAGCTTGCCGTGATTTTGCTCGATATATTTATGAGCGGCGCGGCGGTCTTCTTCATTCGCGACATCGAGCCGGATGCTTTCCGCGGAAATTTTTTCCGAACGAAGTTTCGCCGCGGCTGCTTCGCCCTGTTTTGCGTCACGCGAACCGATAATGACGGTGATGCCTTCCTTGCCTAGCTGGCGCGCGGTTTCCAAGCCGATGCCACGGTTCGCGCCGGTGATCAATGCTACTTTGCCATTTGTTTTCATTTTGAGAGGAGTTGGTTATTGTTTCGAAAAATCTGTTATCGAAAGTTCGCCACGAATCAGTCGCGAGGCGCGTCCCACGAGCTTCAAATAAAAGTCGCTCGGCAATCCTTCGTAGCTCACAAAAGTGGAAAGGCCAACAGGCGGATCGTCGGTGCATTTGAAAATGGCGGTCCCTTCGTCCACTTCGTCGAACATCGCCTGATAGACCATGGTCGCTCCAACCTGCTTCGCCACGATGTATTGCGTCTGGAGAAATTTACCTTTCAGGCGCGGAACCTGGTTTTGCGGTGAGCGCGGAGACATGTTGTGCCAGCTAAAGCCAGGAAACACGACCGGCATGAATTCCTTCTGATGTTCCCGGCACCATTGCAGATCGAGCTTCATAGTCTTGTTCGCATATTCAACCGCCTGTGCCGGCGTCCCGTATCGCCCGACCGTCCACGGACTCACGATGTCCGCTTTCAAAATGATTTCATGCAGCTTTGGATCCGGAAGACAATCCCGCTCCAATGTTCGCCAATACGTCGGCCCGCCAAGCATCACCGTGCAACCGCCGTAATGCGCGTCATCCTTGAGAAACTTCACCAACTCCATCCCTTCGTCCAATGTGTATTTGCGATGGTCATTGAAACCCAATCCCCAAACGGCAATGACCGGTTTTCCATGATGATGCAGGTAGGCCGGGTCTTTTGTGATTTGCATCCGGTCAACCAAAAGCTTCCAATCATCCATCACGCGTTCGATTTCTCCGCTGCCAAGCCCGCTTAAGTCGTACATAACCGCATAAACGCGACCGTTCAGGTTCGCGCCTTCGCGGCAATGGTCCAGCACCACATCTATCTGGCGCAAACCTTTTGGATTTTGGCATTCGGTGATGAATCGCTGCACGAAGACTCCGTCAATTCCGTACTCTTTCATCCATTTGAAATGCCGCAGGACGGTCTTGCGATTGAACGCGCTGAAAACTTCCGCCGGCGTGCCATCGGCATGCTTGAACGGCGTGACGTAGCGCTCGTCCGCGTCGAGTTCGCTCACATCGGGCCAAAGATCAATCTTGCAGCTTCCCGGCTGAAACCCATTGCGCCCGCTCCAATGAAACCAGTCACGTCCCGCGCCATCGCCTTCGCAGACGAACCATCCTTGATACCCGCACATCACCTTGCCTGCGAGTGTTTGCGTATCGACGCCGGGATGGCCCGGTCCTTTGTAAGGTCGCATTGTGCGCTCGATAACCGCAGCGCGGTCCATCGTGTTTGGATCGCCCCATTCTGCAATTGCGCGCGACTCGGAAGATTGCAAAGGCGTGACATCCGCTGCGTGAACCCAAACTGTTTCCAGAAGAAGCCCCAGCAAGATAAAACTATAAATGCCTTTCATTTAACAGAAATTTGCAGAAGCTCGGCGACCGTTTCCGGGCCCGGATGCTGTTCTTCACGCGCATGACCCACGAGGTCAGTCCTAATTGCTGCGGCTTTGTTTGTGCCCAAGCCCGACCGGATATAATTCAAGACCACCGCAATGGCGTCATCATCGAGATTTTGACGCCACGGCGGCATCACCAGATTCCATTGCCGTCCTTTCACAGTAATCGGACCCGAAAGGCCGTTCAAAACGATGCGCGCCAGGCGTTCGCCGCCGGGCGCAAGCACCCATTCGGAACCGACCAACGGCGGCGCGACGCCATCCTTGCCATTGCCGTCCGGCTGATGACATGCCGCGCAAATCTTTTCAAAAATCTCGCGCCCCTTGTCTTCGGAATTCCCGCTGCTCTCCATGATGGAATGAATGAACGCGCGCAAGACCACGTTGGACGTGCCGTAGGTGACGAACACGGGCTCGTCCGTGCCGAGATAAAAACCAGTCGGCAGGTTCGCGGGAATTGAATTCGACTTCATCTGTTCACGCAGACGCTTCAACGCCAGCGAATCTTCGCGAACCTTTTCCAATTCCGCCTCGCGCGCGTTTGCCTTGTCGAGCGCGGCCTGACGTTCCATTCGGGCTTGTTGAAGTTGCCGCTGGAGAAGCACATTTTGCCCGTGCAACAGGTCAATGACGTGTTTGCGCACGATGTAATCGGAGGAAAACCCAACGATTGCCGCGCAAAGGATGAGAGCGATGGCCCGCGTGCGACTCATTCGGTTCTAATGTGACATCGCATAGACGAGGATGTTGAACAACATGGGGTAAGCCATCGGTTGCGAGAAGGTGTCGAAATACGAGTGGTCGTCGCCCTCGTGTTCCCAACCGTCGCCGTAATGATTGTTGTGGCAGATGAGCATCATCATGTGCTGCTTGTCATCGTAAACCGCGTAGTAATGCGGGTCGTGGTCTTTTTCATAAGGCCAGCCTGGATCGTAAGAAACGCCGTATTGCAGATAAGCGCCGACGCTTGGGATTTGCGGCTTTTTTTTGAATTTATATACCGTGTGGAAAATCGGATGGTCCAGCGTCAATTCCACCGGCTCGCGTTTTGGAAAAATGCGCTTGAACTGCTCATAAAAATGTTGCCATTGATCGTCCCCCCAAAAATCATCCACCATAAGGAACCCGCCCGTGAGCATGTATTGGCGCAAGATGGCGGCTTGATCATCATCCAACACCAGCCTGCCAGCCGCAGCCACGTAAACAAATGGATAATTGCGCAAATCATTCGTGGTGATGTCGATGTAGTTCACTCCCGGCCGCACTTTCATGCTGGTGGTTTCGTAAAGGCGAAAGATGACATTCAAATCCGCCTCCGGGCTGTCATCATCCCACAATCTTCCACCACCGTAACCCCATCCCCGTTCGGCATTGAAACGCAGCCGTGCGAACGTGAACACATCGTCCTTAAAAGCCGGGTTGATGGCTTTCTCCATTAGTTCGTTTTCACGGACTTCCTCCGGATTGGTTCGCATCCGGCGCCAGCCGCGACCGTATTGGGCATCGGCGTGCCACGGGAGCAAGATTGTGAGCAGGACGGCAAGCGCCGCGGCATATTTGAAACCGGTTCTGGCCAGTCGTGGTTTCATGTTCAATCGAGGATGCGTCGTTCTCCAGAGTTTACTTTGGGGGCATTGAATTGCAAGCGAGGGCGTGGACTCCACGGTACCTGCGCGGACAAGGCTCACCTTCGCCAAGGCTACGGCGAACAAGCTGTCCACGCTCCGACGCAATCCTGCACATTCGATGTTCGGTGTTCGACGTTGGATGTTCGATGTTTCATTGTTTTAGTTCATTGGTTTTCCGAATAAT
>DASRBR010000290.1:0-2896 GCA_035653495.1 Verrucomicrobiia bacterium | reverse complement strand
TGGGCAGGTGTTCGTTCCCGTCCCAAAGAAACGTGTAATACATCGAATGCAGCATCTCGACCGGGTCGCGCAGCATGATGATGATTTGCGCATCGGGATTGAATGCCTTGATTTCCTCGGCAGCCGTTTTGGAAAATAAATACCAGACCGAGGCTTCGCCGGCTCGCGGTTGGTCACCCCAGCCCTCAAATTCGGCAAGGTACGCCTGGAGATCTCGCCGGTAGAATTGGTGCCCAAAGTGCAAATCTTTTCCGAACGTATGCATCTCCTTTCGGGCCATAAAAATGTCCGGACGCATGGCCAGATATTGGGCCATCGCGGTGGTCCCGCATTTGGGCGCGCCGACGAGAAAGAAATTAGGTTTCCGCATTGTGGCAAGCCGGCTGGGCGCATCGAGGCTTTTGAAGGTTTCCGGGAGGGTGAAATCACCGCTACGCCAGGTCTCAAAAGCCGGATTACGGCCCAAGCCTGGTGGTTATGGAAGCGGAATCTCCGTGTTAACCGGTGAGTACAGCTTTCTTAAAATCATATATTTGCCTGCGCTTTCTTATGAAATCCAATCGGTTTACCGCTTGATTGAATTAAGGAATATCCTGCTGCCGTAAACCGCCAGTTGCAAGTAAAAAAGAAAGAATTTGCGCTGGTGATTGCAAATCAGCGGCTGTTTGAAGTTCGTTTAACATGCAACCACGCTTCCCGCGCGATTGCCATTATCGCCATTGAAGAACGAAGAAAACTTCACCCGTCCGCTGGCAAGGCAGGCGACGTTTTGATTTCCGCCATTGGTTCGGTTTTGATTTGGCGCGATAATCCAAGCACAAGTCCCGCGATGATCGCCGCACTGCCCCAAAATTGTCCCCAATGCAACGGCTCATGCAGCCAGAACCCCGCCAGCGCCACGCCCGCCACCGGTTGCGCGAAAATCGTCATCGCCGTCACGTTCACGTCCGTTTCCTTGATCACCAAAAACCAAATCGCATAACCAATCGACGTGCAAACCGTCGCCATATAAAGAATCAACCACCACAAATGCAGCGGCATCGCGCGCGCCGCGACAAACGTCTGGTGCCCGTCCAGCAAAACATTGCCAACCGTTCCGGCCACCAACGCGATGGCGAGGATTTTCAACATCCCGGCCCGTTCGAGCAGCGGCTTGCCCGCGATCGAATACACCGCTTCGCAGAGAAAAGATGAAATGAACAGCAGGCTCACAGCGAGTCCTGCCCAGGCAAAACCGCCGTGTCCAAAGCCATTCAGCAACGCCACCCCCAACATTCCCAGCGCAAATCCCGTCCAACGCCGCGGCCCGATGTGCTCGCGCAAAAAAATCGCAGCCGCAACCGATGTCAAAATCGGCTCCATCGCCATCAACACCGATGAATCCCCCGCCGTGCCCAATTTGTTCGCAAACACCTGGATGCGATGCCCCACCATGAAAACCGTCAGCCCGATCAGGACTGTCTTCAGCAAATCTTTTCCGCGCGGCGCCTTGCCGGGAAGCCACGGCCACAAAATCACCAAGGAAAATGCCGCGACACCGAAGCGCAACGTCACGATGCCGCCCGGCTCAAGGTGCCCCGCCAACGCCTTGTAGATCGACAGCGAAGCCGCCCACAAGAAATTCATCAAAATCAATATGATCAAATACGAGACTCTCATTCGGAAAATCAGCGCGCCGCAACCCAGGATATTGGCAGATGTTCATCCCTTCTGCAAACGCACTTCTTTGATGCTTTTCGCGCCATTTTGTTCATCATTTGCCGCGCATTTTCCTTAAAAAAGCCTGCAACAAGCCGTTGACATTGCCCCGCGTTCGGATACCGTTACGGGCTCTGAATTAATTGTTAATCGAACCATTTTATGCCCAATACGAAGTCCGCTGAACGCCGGATGCGCAACAGCACCCGCAAACAACTCCATAACCATAGCATCCACTCGCGGTTGCATACGCTGGAAAAACACTATTTGCAACTCCTCGGCGCTGGTAAAAAAGACGACGCCTCCAAGGCGCTCCTGGAAGTCACCTCCGCCCTCGACAAGGCTGCCAAAACCGGGACCATCCACAAATCCCGCGCCAGCCGCAAAAAATCCCGCCTCACCCTCCAGCTTAACCGCGCAAAGTAATTTTTCAGGGAGCGCCTTCCTCAGTAAAGGTAGGGACATCGCGCTGCGATGTCCGCTCTTTCGGACGGCCCGGCGGTCCGTCCCTACTTTCAACAATCAACCATCCACCATCAACCAATTTGGGTAGGGACATCGCGCTGCGATGTCCGCTCTTTCGGACGGCCCGGCGGTCCGTCCCTACCTGCCTTCGACCTTCGCCTTATCGAAGGCTCCGCCTTGCGCCTCTTTAGGCTTCGCTTGGTGGGTCAAGGCTCCGCCTTGCTCCGGCTGATTGGTTCCAAGCTCCGCTTGGTCGAGAAACAATTTCGACTTCATCAACCCCATCTTCGCCAGCCGAAACTTCATTCCCGTCGAAAGACAGCCAATCCCATACCGGATGCTTCGCCGCAGATTGATCGACGACGCCTCCGGAAAATATTTCGTCGGGCAACTCACCTCGCCGATCGTGTGACCGTGCCACAGGATTTGCGCCAGCATCTGGTTGTCGAAAACGAAATCATCCGAATTCTCCGCCAACGAAATCCTTTCCAGCAACTCACGCGAAAACGCCCGGTAACCCGTGTGATACTCCGACAACTTCGCCCCCAGCAAAAAATTTTCCGCCGCCGTCAAAAAACGGTTTGACACATACTTCCAAACCGGCATCCCGCCCTTGAGCGAATAACCGCCCAAAATCCGGCTCCCCAACACGCATGGATGCAGCCCGTTGCCGATGATCGACACCATCGCCGGGATCAACTTCGGCGTGTATTGATAATCCGGATGGATCATG
>DASRBR010000289.1:0-12563 GCA_035653495.1 Verrucomicrobiia bacterium | reverse complement strand
TGCAGGCGAACCGCTTTATTTGGATTGCGTGACAGCCCTTTGCGAGGCATTGGGCACATCCGGAAAATTCAAGATGCTGCCGAAAATCGTCGGCGGGCGTTATGGGTTATCGTCGAAGGAATTCAATCCTGGCATGATCAAGGCTGTCTTCGACAACCTTGCGCAAGTGACGCCAAAAAATCATTTCACTGTGGGCATCAACGACGATGTGCGTCACACGAGCCTCGATTTTTCACCGCGATTTTCCGTCGAGCCCAAGAACGTTTATCGCGCTTTGTTTTATGGGCTCGGCTCGGACGGCACGGTCGGCGCAAACAAGGATTCCATCAAGATCATCGGCGAGAACACCAGCCAATATGTCCAGGGTTATTTCGTCTATGATTCAAAGAAATCCGGTGCGGTGACCGTTTCGCATCTGCGTTTCGGGCCGCATCCGATCCGTTCGACTTATTTGGTATCGGAAGCCAATTTCATCGGTTGTCATCAACCGCAATTTTTGGAACGCGTGGAGGTCGCGGAAAAACTGGCTTATGGCGGCACCTTCCTGCTAAACGCCCCGTGGCCCGCGGACGAAGTCTGGAACCATCTGCCGCGTTCCACCCAGCGACATCTCATCGAGTTGCACGCAAAGGTTTATGTGATTGATGCCAACAAAGTCGCGCGTGAGGCAGGCATCGGCGGGCGCATAAACACAGTCATGCAGGTCTGTTTCTTCTCGCTTTCCGGTGTTCTGCCGCAGGCCAAGGCAATTGACGCCATCAAGAATTCCATTCGCAAGACTTACGGCAAGAAAGGAGACGAAATCGTCCAGATCAACCTCAAGGTCGTGGACAACACGCTGGCACAACTGCGCGAAGTGAAAGTGCCGGGTGAGGTGACGAGCAATTCCGAATTGCAAGACGCGGCTTCGACAAATGCGCCGGATTTTGTGCGCAACGTGCTGGGGAAAATGATGGCAGGACGGGGTGATGAATTGCCGGTGAGCGCGATGCCAGTGGACGGCACGTATCCAACCGGCACGGCACGTTGGGAGAAACGGAACCTCGCGACGGAGATCCCGGTCTGGGATCCCAATGTTTGCATCCAATGCGGCAAGTGCGTGATGGTTTGCCCGCACGCCGTCATCCGCAGCAAGACTTATCGGGCGGACGCCTTGAGTGGCGCGCCGGGCACATTCAAGACTGCGAATGCGCGCCTGCCCGAGTGGAACGGGCTCAACTATACGCTGCAGGTTGCGCCGGAGGATTGCACCGGTTGCGGCATTTGTGTGGATGTCTGCCCCGCCCGCAATAAATCCGAAGCACGGCTCAAGGCCATCAACATGGGTCCACAGTCACCGTTGCGCGAAGCCGAACGCGCGAATTGGGATTTCTTCTTGACGTTACCCGAAGCCGACCGTTGCCAGGTGTCAACCGCCAGTGTGCGAGCGATGCAAACGTTGCAGCCGATGTTCGAATTTTCCGGCGCGTGCGCCGGTTGCGGCGAAACGCCCTATCTCAAATTGCTTTCCCAGCTTTTTGGAGATCGCATCGCCATCGCGAATGCGACCGGTTGCTCCTCGATCTATGGCGGCAATCTTCCAACCACTCCATGGTCGAAAAATTCAGCCGGACGTGGCCCGGCGTGGTCGAATTCGCTTTTCGAAGACAACGCGGAATTCGGGCTGGGCTATCGCTGTTCATTCGACAAGCAGCGGGAATTTGCCACGGAACTGCTGGCGAAGCTTGCGCCGGCCCTGGGTGAAGATTTGACTGCAAAAATCCTTCACGCGAACCAGAAGGATGAAGCGGATATTTATGAGCAACGCGAAGCCGTTGCCGTGCTGAAGCAAAAGCTCAATGCGATTATCAAGGAGGACCAGCGCGAGGCGGGCGTCTGCGAAACGGCGACCCGCCTCTTCTGTTTGGCCGACGCGCTTGTGCACAAAAGCGTCTGGATCGTCGGCGGGGATGGCTGGGCCTATGACATCGGTTTCGGCGGTCTGGATCATGTCCTTGCCAGCGGCCGGAATGTAAAGGTGCTCGTGCTCGACACCGAAGTATACTCCAACACCGGCGGCCAATGCTCGAAATCCACACCGCGCGGGGCGATCGCAAAATTTGCCTCAGGCGGCAAACCCGCACGCAAAAAAGATCTTGGCCTCATTGCGATGACCTACGGCAATGTTTATGTCGGCACCGTGTCCATGGGCGCGAAGGACGAGCACACGTTGAAGACGTTCCTGGAAGCTGAAGCCTACGATGGCCCGGCGCTTATAGTTGCCTACAGCCATTGCATCGCGCACGGCATCAACATGGCGACGGGAATGCAAAACCAGAAAGCTGCCGTTCAATCGGGTCAATGGCTGCTTTATCGCTATAATCCCGACCGCGCGGCGCGAGGACTCAATCCGTTGCAACTCGACTCGCAGACGCCGCGCATAAAGGTCAGCCAGTACCTGAACATGGAAAACCGGTTCAAGATGCTGAACAAGAGCAAACCGGAGGAGGCGCGTAAACTGTTCGAGCAAGCGCAGACTGACGCCGATTTGCGCCGGGACTTGTTCCAATACCTGGCCACGCGCGATTACAAAAACAAACCCGATGAAGCGCCTTCAGCGCTTGCTGATCCATAGAAACGCGCCCAACAAACCAATTTCAAAAGGAGAGGACACATGAATTTCAATACACGGGGTGGCCAAGGACTGGGAAGCAGCGAACAAGAAACGGTGAGCGATTTTTTCGCCCTCGTCGCACCTTGACGCTATGAGTGACAAAGGGTCGAAAGAAACTTGGGTCTTGTTGGTGGATGATGACGCCGACGATCGCTATTTTTTGAGCTGGGCTTTGCAAAACGCCGGTTCGCCGTTGCGCATTATCCACGAAGCGCAAGATGGCGGGCGCGCGATCGGCTATCTTTCCGGCGAAGGACAATTCTCCGATCGCGAAAAGTTTCCTTTACCTCATGTGTTATTGCTGGACCTTCGAATGTCTGTGGTCGGGGGATTTGAAGTCTTGCATTGGCTTGAGAAAAATCCGGTGTCTCAATTGAAAATTGCCGTGCTTACGGGTTCGACTTTTCACGTGGACAGGCATCGCGCATCCCGAATGGGAGTAAGATATTATTATCTGAAACCGATTGGTGTAAATGGGTGGTCTGAGCTGGTTCAGGCTATGGAAAGAGACATGCTTGAGTGACATTCAGACTCGTTTTCCATGAGCACGAAGCCTCACGCAACGCACGAGAGTTCAGCGGCGTCGCCACATCCCTTACACGGATTGTTGGATCGTTCCGTGCATTCACTGGATGCGATTTTTTCCCCGAAAACCGTCGCGGTCATTGGCGCAACCGAGACGCCCGACAGCGTTGGACGCACCATCATGCAAAATTTGATCGGCAGCCCCTTCGCAGGCACCGTCTATCCCGTCAATCCCAATCGTGCCACGGTACTTGGCGCAAAAGCGTATCCGAAAATCGCCAGTGTTCCCGCCGAAGTAGACCTGGCTATCATCGTCACGCCGGCGGCGACAGTGCCGGGCATCATCGGCGAATGCGCTGCTGCCAGCGTGAAGGGCGCCATCGTCATTTCCGCCGGGTTCAAGGAATGCGGCGCGGATGGAGCGGCGCTTGAGCGTCAGATTTTTGCGCAGGCGCGCCGTTCCGGGATGCGCATCATCGGCCCGAATTGTCTCGGGGTCATGCGCCCGCACCTCGCCTTCAATGCCACTTTCGCGGCGCCGCTGGCGCATCCCGGAAAGATCGCCTTTGTCAGCCAGAGCGGCGCTTTGTGCGCGGCGATCCTTGACTGGAGTTTTCGCGAAAGGCTCGGTTTTAGCGCGTTCATTTCGGTCGGCTCGATGCTCGATGTCGGGTGGGGCGACCTTATATATTATCTTGGCGACGATCCTTACACGAAGAGCATTGTCATTTACATGGAGGCCATCGGCGATGCGCGCTCGTTCCTTTCTGCTGCGCGCGAAGTGGCGCTTGCGAAACCAATCATCGTCATCAAGGTTGGCCGAACCGAGGCTGCCGCTAAAGCCGCTGCGTCACACACCGGCTCGATGACCGGCAGCGATGAAGTGTTGGAAGCGGCATTCCGGCGCGTCGGTGTCCTGCGCGTCAACACGATCGCCGAACTGTTCGATCTGGCTGCGGTGCTCGACAAACAACCGCGTCCGCAAGGCCCGCGACTTGCCATCATAACCAACGCGGGCGGTCCAGGGGCGCTTGCCACGGACATGCTGATTTCCAGCGGCGGGCAGCTTGCGCCGCTTTCGCCCGAATCGTTCAAGGCGTTGAGCGAATTCCTTCCGCCGCATTGGAGCCGGAACAATCCGATAGACATTCTCGGCGATGCAAGCGCTGAACATTATGCCAAGGCCGTCAGCATCGCCGCCCAAGACCCGAACAACGACGGCCTGCTTGTGATCCTGACGCCACAGGCCATGACCGATCCTACGGGCACGGCTCATCAACTGAAACTGCTTGCCAAACCCGTCAACAAACCAATCCTGGCGAGCTGGATGGGCGGTCCGGCCGTCACAGCAGGGGATGAAATCCTTACAAGCGCCGGCATCCCGACATTCGATTATCCGGACACCGCCGCGCGAGTTTTCCAGCATATGTGGCGTTTCAGCTACAATCTCAAGAGTCTCTACGAAACACCCGCGCTGTTGAGTGATGTCACCGCAAAATCCGCGTTGCGCTGTCATGTTGAACCGCTGCTGCAGAAAGTGCGCAAGTCCGGACGCACCCTGCTCACAGAGCATGAATCAAAAAATATTTTGCAAGCCTATGGCATCCCGACGGTCGAGACTCATGTCGCGGCGGCAGAAGAACGCGCGGTGGAATGGGCCGAGAAGCTCGGCTTTCCGGTTGTGTTGAAATTGCATTCCGAGACGATTACGCACAAGACGGACGTCGGAGGCGTGAAATTGAATTTGCAGAACGCGACGGCGGTGCGCAGGGCGTGGAGGGAAATTGAGGAATCGGTTACGCAGAAGGCGGGTGCTGAACATTTTCTTGGCGTCTCAGTCCAGCCGATGATCAGGATGGAGGGTTATGAATTGATTCTTGGAAGCAGCGTGGACGCGCAGTTCGGCCCGGTGTTGTTGTTTGGAACGGGCGGGCAACTGGTCGAGGTGTTCAAGGACCGCTCGCTCGCTTTGCCTCCCTTGAACGCGACCCTGGCGCGGCGCGCAATGGAACAGACGCGCATTTACGCGGCCCTCAAGGGCGTGCGCGGACGCAAGGCGGTGGATTTGGCCGCGCTGGAGCAATTGTTCGTGCATTTTTCCGAACTGGTTGTAGAACAACCGTGGATCAAGGAGATTGACATCAACCCGCTCCTGGCCTCGCCGGAACGATTGATCGCGCTCGATGCTCGCGTTGTGCTGCACGGCCCGGAAGTCACACAAAGCCAGCTGCCGCGCCCGGCCATCACCCCCTATCCCGTGCAATACGTCAGCACCTGGAAGATGAAGGATGGAACGAATGTGACCTTGCGGCCCATCCGGCCGGAGGACGAAAACTTGCTCGTCAAATTTCATCAACAACTTTCCGAGGACAGCGTCTATTTGCGTTATCTCAGCCCGATGAAACTCGACCAGCGAATCGCGCATGAACGTCTGGTGCGCGTGTGTTTCAATGATTACAACCGGGAGTTGGGGCTCGTTGCTGTGCATCGCAAAGGCCACACGCACGAAGAGGAGATCCTTGGCATCGGGCGGCTTATCAAGGCGCATTCGGCGAACAAGGCAGAATTTTCATTGCTAGTGGTGGACCAGTATCAACGCGCCGGGTTGGGCAAACATTTATTGCGCGAGCTCGTGCGCATCGCCCGCGCGGAAGGCCTGCACCAGCTTGTCGGCTCCATCCTGCAAAGCAACCGCGCGATGCTGCACTTGAGCGAAAAACTCGGCTTCAAACAGTTCCATCAACCCGGCGACCCGGTGGTAAGGGTTGAACTGAATCTCGCGGATTCGGCAGCGTAAGCAGGCCAAAACTTGTCTTGAGAAAGCCAAAGAATGGTAGGCGCGATTTTCTACGCTGAACTAACCTGCCTCTCATGAAAAGACCGAAGTCGAAAGGTTTTCGCTGGATTTGCGCTGGTTTTCTGATGTTGCTGGCGCAAATTAATGACCGCGCGCAGGTTTCTGTCTACCATGTGCCGAAGGAAAAAACTGCCGCCGTGGCCGAGGCACCGGCACCAGTGGTTTCCAGCAAGCCGCTGGATTGGGTGACGCCATCCGGCTGGAAGGAATTGCCCGGTGACAGCATGCGCGTGGCGACATTTGCCATCACGGCACAACCTGGAAAGCAGGCGCAGGTCACCATCGTGCCCATCGGCGGCCACGCCGGAACGATGGCCGATAACGTGAATCGCTGGCGCAATCAGCTTGGTCTCGAACCCATCGAGCCTTCGGTGATTCCAGGTCAGCTTTCCAGTGTGATTGTTGGGTCCGATCGAGGGCAGCTTTATGAAGTGGCAGGTTCCTTGCAGGCCGGCGAACAAGGCCGGGGGACGCGCCTGACGGTCGCGATTTTATCGCGCGACGATACGGCCTGGTTTTTCAAGATGATCGGCGACGATTCGCTGGTCGCTGAACAAAAGCCGGCATTTCTCCAGTTTCTCAAATCCATTTCGTTCAACCAAGCGAACAATCGCACTCTCAGCACTGAAGATTTGGCCGGCCGTGCGCCGGTTGCGGGCGCGGATTTCGCGAGCATCCATAAAGGGATGAATTTGGGCGGTGATTTTTCAGCTCCGGTTGTGGACGCGGGCAACCATCCGAAGTGGCAAGTCCCGGCCAACTGGAAACAAGTGGGGGCATCGCCGATGCTCGCGGCAAAGTTCCAGGTTTCCGACGCGGGCAATCAACGCGCGGAAATCAACGTAAGCACATCGTCTGGTCTGGGTGGTGGCGCAGTTGCGAACATCAACCGCTGGCGCGGGCAGCTTGGCCTTGGGCCGGTTGATCAGGCCGGTCTCGACAAATTGATCAGCAATGTGGATTTGGCGCGTGGCAAGGGGATGCTGGTAGATATGAACGGGGCGGATCCTGAATCAGGCGATTCGCGGCGGCTGGTGGCTTTGATCGTGCCGCTCGCGGACCAAACGTGGTTTTTCAAACTGATGGGCAGCGCCCGAGTGGTGGAAAAGGAAAAGGCCGCACTTATCCAATTCGTGCAATCGGCGCAATTCAATGCACATTGACCGCTTCATAGGATTTTTCACATCGCTCCGGCTCACGGTGGTGTGCCTTGGGCTGGGGTTTGTGCTGGTTTTCGCGGGCACGCTGGCGCAGGTGAACCTCGGTGTTTATCAAGCGCAAAGCGATTTCTTCCGCAGCTTCTTTGTTTATTGGCCGCTCAAGGGAACCAAAATCCCGGTGTTTCCCGGCGGTTATTTGATTGGTTCACTGTTGCTTCTGAACCTGATTGCGGCGCACATCAAGCGTTTCAAGCTCTCAAAGAAAAAAGTTGGCCTCTTTCTCATCCATATCGGATTGATTGTGCTGCTGCTCGGCCAATTGTTGACGGACATGCTTTCGGTTGAAAGCGGCGTGCATCTACGCGTCGGTGAAAGCAAAAATTATTCGGAAGAAAGACGTCGTTGCGAGCTTGCGGTGAAAGACGTCTCCGATGCCGACTCGGACAAGGTTGCTGTAGTCGGCGAAGACGCGCTCGCCGGGCGCAAGGAAGTGCGTCTTCCTGAGATGCCGCTTACTGTGCGCGTGCGCGCTTATTACGCCAATTCGGACATCTCGCTTACGAACGACCTGACTGGTTCATACCGCGAGGCAGCGGCAACACGCGGCAGCGGTATCGGTTTGTGGTGGAAGGCGCAGCCGCGTTCGGCTTCCACCGATGTTTCCGAACTCCAAAGCGGCCTCGTGGAAATTTTTTCGCAGGGCAAATCGCTCGGGACGTGGCTTGTGTCTGAGGCGTTGAATCCGCAGACGTTCACGTTTGACAACCGCATATATCAAATCGCGTTGCGCGCAAAGCGCGATTATCAGCCTTTCTCGCTCGAACTGTTGAAGTTCAACCACGCGATCTACAAGGGCACGGACATTCCGAAAGATTTTTCCAGCCGCGTGCGTTTGCGCCGTCCAGACACGGGCGAGGACCGCGAAGTCCTGATTTACATGAACAATCCCTTGCGTTACGGCGGCAAAACATTTTACCAGGCGAGCTACGATCCGGACGATCGCGGCACTGTCTTGCAAGTTGTCCGCAATCCCGGCTGGTTGACGCCGTATTTTTCGTGCGCATTGATGGCCCTTGGGATGCTCATCCAATTTCTTTCGCATCTGGTGCCATTTTTGAAAGCGAGGTTGCTGACATGAAACGATGGCTGCCATGGCTGATTGTTTCGGTTTGCGCCGGTGCGGTGTTGTTGTCGCTTCGCACCGCGCCGGAAACGGGATTTCACACACGCGAATTTGGCCGATTGCCAGCGCTGCTCAACGGACGCATCCAGCCGCTCGATTCGGTGGCGCGCAATTCGCTCCTGCAAATCCGCGGCAAGCAAAGCGTTTTTCTCGAAAACACCAACAAGAGCGGGACGTTTCCGCAGGGCGAATCGCTGAGCGCCATTCAGTGGCTCATGGGTGTAATGATGAAGCCCGAAGTGGCGAACGAGCAAAAAGTTTTTCGGATTGATAATCCCGAACTGCTCGCGTTGCTCAAGCTGCCCGACAACCAAAAATATTTTTCCTTCAACCAGCTCGCGCTGAATTACGACGAAGTGCGCCGGCAAAGCATGAGGGTTGAAACTGAGAAGCAGGAACCGCAAACACGCACGGCTTTTGAGAAGCAGGCGGTAAAGCTGTTTGATTCGATGATGCTGTATCAACGGCTGGCGGTGACCATTCGTCCGCTCGATTCGGAAAATTTAGCGCAGGAACTGGCGCAGGTGCAAAAGGACATCGCCGCATTGCGGGCCGGCAGCGAAACGCAGGCATCGCAACCCGAAGCGGTGGAACTTGCGCAATTTCTTTCACGCTTCCGGCTCATGGCGGATTATTCGACTGTGCTCATCATCCCTCCCAACCCTGGTGAATCGCGCGATGCATGGAAAACCATGGGCGCTAGTCTGACCAATGCGCTCCGCGAAGACCAGATGAATGCAGGTGCGCTGCATTACGCGGGCATGGTGACGGCGTATCGTGCAAATCAACCCGCTGAATTCAACGCGGCGCTGGAAAAATATCATAGTTATCTCGAGCAGCGTTTTACGCCCGAATTGGCAAAGGGCGGCAACGAGTTTTTCTTCAACTCATTCGCGCCATTTTACAAGGCGTTACTGATTTACGTGCTGGCGTTCGTCCTGGCCTGCGCGTCATGGTTCAATCTTTCGCAGTGGCTGCGCCGCTCGGCGCTTTATCTCGTCGTACTCGCGTGGTGCATCCACACATTCGGGATGGTGTTCAGGATGGTGCTCGAAGGCCGGCCACCGGTCACGAATCTTTATTCCTCGGCGGTCTTCATTGGCTGGGGCGCGGCGATTTTGGGAATGGCGCTGGAAAAAATTTATCGCGACGGGATCGGCAGCGCGATCGCTGCGACTGCCGGATTTCTCGCGCTCATCATCGCGCATAACCTCGCGTTGGGCGGCGACACCATGGAAATGTTGCGCGCCGTGCTCGACACAAATTTCTGGCTGGCCACGCACGTGACAGTCGTGACCCTCGGTTATTCGGCGACATTCGTCGCGGGATTTTTGGCGATCATTTACATCCTGCGGGGAGTGTTCACGCGTACCTTGGGCAACGAGGAATCGAAGCGTCTTGCGCGGATGGTCTATGGAATCGTGTGTTTCGCGACGCTGTTCAGCTTTGCGGGCACAATTTTGGGCGGCATCTGGGCGGACCAATCGTGGGGGCGTTTTTGGGGCTGGGACCCGAAGGAAAATGGCGCGTTGCTGATCGTGATCTGGAACGCCATCATCCTGCATGCACGTTGGGGCGGGATGATCAAGGAACGCGGGCTGATGCTGATGGCAATCTTCGGGAATATCGTGACGGGTTGGTCGTGGTTCGGCGTGAACATGCTCGGCATCGGGCTGCATTCGTACGGGTTCACTGACCAGGCATTTTGGTGGTTGCTGGCATTTGCGGTCAGTCAACTAGTCTTGATCGGCCTCGGATTGCTGCCGAAACAATATTGGCGAAGTCTTCCTGTGACGAAGGCCCCGCTTGTTTTGCATCCTTCAAAAACGAAACCAACAGCGGTTTCAGCGCCAGCTTAATTCAGCAGCATTTCACTCCTTTCATTTGGCAAGGAAAGTTCACCAATTGCCAAATTTCGGAAAGCGTTCGCTCAAGATAAGGCGTCTCATATTTAAAGATGGAGAATTTATGAAAACAAAATGGATATGGATCGGAAGTCTCACCGCGATATTGAGCACAAGTATGATTGCGCAGATGGCAATGGCGCAGACGCATCCGGCCAGAGCGCCGCACCCCTACAAGCAGTTCATGGAAAAGAAGCTGGTTTACCAGGACAAAATCCTCCAGGGCATCGTGCTCGAGGATTATCAGCAGATTGAAACCAACAGCGTGAAACTTTGGGTCATGAGCAAGGACAATATGTTTGCGAAGCTGCAGAACAAGGAGTTCCAGGCAAAGGTGGATGCCTTCCAAAAGGCGACCACGTCGCTCTATGATGCCGCGCAGTCAAAAGACACCACGAATGTGCTCAAAGCTTACGAAAAGTTGACCCGCACTTGTGTGGACTGCCATTCCAACTTCCGTCATCAGCAGTTCATGCGCGACATTCTTGACGCGTCTCAGGGGCAGAAACGGAATAACGATACCCCTTTTTCTCATCGATGAAATGCATCTTTGCTTGGCGGTGATTGGTTGATACCGTTAATGGGAAGCAATAAGGATTTGCGCCCAACAGACGACCTGGCGTTGCGTTGTAATGACCATGCCTGCAAATGACGCCAAAACAGACGGCATTCGTTGAAGGGCGCAACGGACATTATCTTGCAAACATTGGCTTTCTGATAATTATAGCCCCCCAACTCCATTACCATTTAGGCATCTCTAGGAACAAAGAAACAAAAGAAATCTTGGGAACAATTGGGGACAAAGTTCTTTCGTATTATTTCGCCATAACGGCTAAAGTGCACGTAGGGGATATGGCCCTAAGAACGAAAAAAAAGCAATGTTTACAGAGTTGAAACGCGCTTTTGCGAAATAAGCCAAAACAGCAGGTGTGGGTTCAACTCCCGCCGCCTCCACTATCTCAATGGTTGATTGTTGATGAAAGACTTCGCGATGAACCCTCTGCCCATTTTCAAGCACTTACCAAACCAAACCATTCATGTTGCGCGGACAAGCTGTCCGCGCTCCTATGCGTACGGTAACGCGAATGAGAACCCCAGCTCGGGTCCACTCATTCTTTCCTTGGCAATGCAAACGCCACGTAGGCATCGCCCGTTGGGCCGCCTAAATGGCCGCCGCCTGTCGCTTCGATGACAACATATTGGCGACCGTTCACTTCGTAAGTCGCCGGCGGCGCATTGCCGCCCCAAGGCAGTTTTGCGGACCAGAGTTCCTTGCCGGTGTCCTTGTCAAACGCGCGGATTTTGGTGTCCTTCGTTCCGGCGCAAAAGACCAGTCCGCCTGCGGTCACAATTGCGCCGCCGTAATTTTCCGAGCCGGTGTTCTTGATTCCCTGCGCCGCAAGTTCGGGATATTCGCCGAGCGGCACTTTCCAGAGCAGCCTGCCTGTATTGAGGTCAAGGCAGTTGAGCGTGCCCCATGGCGGCTTGTTGGCCGGATAGCCGTCCTGATCGTAAAATTTCGGATAACCGGTGGAATTGTATTCTGGCCGTTCGCCTTTTGGCGGCTCTGGCTGCGCCGGGCGATCACGAAGGAAAAGAAAATCCACCAGTGCCTTCAAGTCAGCCAGGCTCAAATCCGCGTTTGCGGGCATGGCGTTTTTTCCTTCGCGGATTTGCAGGGCGACCGCCGCTTCCGTGAGCCGATGGCGCAATCCCCGCAAAGGCGGCGCAAAGCCGATGCCCATCCGGTTGACGCCATGGCATTGCGCGCAACGGCTCTCAAAAAGCTTTTGTCCAGCCGTCTTTGGCGCGTACGGGTCGTCGGGTGGTTCGTCGTTGCGGAAGACCGCGGGCATCCAGCCGATGTGATTGGCCGTCACATAAAGCCTCCCGGTCGGCACATCAATGCAAGCGCCGGTCCATTCCGCGCCGCCGTCCATGCCGAAATAGAGGTTCGGGCGCGCTTCACGGAATGGCTGGAAAAAACCGGTGTCGGCGCTTTTGAAACGCGCGAGCGCAAAGTCGGCCGCTTCCGGCGTGCGCGTGGTCAAATCGTTTTGCGTAAAAATATGCGTCGAGAATGGTTCGGGCAGTTCGGGATCGGGCTGATAAGGGGCGGTCACTTCGCCCGGCAATGTGCTTGCCGGGGCGCGGCGCATGCGAAACGGAAAGATGGGCTTGCCGGTGAGGCGATCGAGCAGCAGCGTATCACCGATTTTTGTGCACGCGGCGACTACGTCCACTTTTTTGCCGTCGCGGGTGATGGTGGCAAGATTGGGCG
>DASRBR010000288.1:0-9453 GCA_035653495.1 Verrucomicrobiia bacterium | reverse complement strand
GCCCAGCCGCGGCAGGTCGTCCTGAACAATGGCGCGGGTATTGGCCAGGAATTTATAGAACACGTGGTCATATCGGACCCGCGACAGGTCGGGATTCAGCGAGCGTTCAAGACGATGTTCCGGAAAGTAAGAAGTGCTTTCATAAATCGCGTATCCGGCCGTGCCGAAAAAGGTGTGACTGAGACGGTAATTGCGCGCAACCCAGGGACTGATCACCAGGACAAACGTGGCAAGCACGATCAATGAAAGAGTCAGCCTTTGCTGCCCAAGGAACAACAAAATGAAAAGGAGCGCGGGCAAAATGAGCCAGCCGAATGAATAACGAGTCAGGCACCCGAATCCGATCAATGCGCCACAAGCCGCCGCAAGCAACATCAGCCGGCCTGGTTTCACCGACTCATCCCGGCCTTTTTCCTCCAGCAGCATGATGCACCAGGCCAACCCGAGGAATGTCAACATCAGCAACATCGTGGACAGTCCCGAAATGCTGAACTTCCAGAACAGGTCCGTTCCAAGGAACAGTATCGCTGAAGTCCATGCCACGGTGGAATCGATAAGCCGCCGCGCGATGAAAAAGAGCATCACGGCCATGGTCACGAACAGGACCTGATTGAAAAAGCTGATCCAGAAATCCGGCGGATAAATCCAGAAATGGCCGCGATGATTCCATGGGTCATAACCCTTTTGCCCCATTTCCACAGGGTTCGCTTCGGCAGGATGATAACGAAGCGCGGGGACGACTTTCATCAATCCAGCCAGCACGAGCGGGTAAACGGGCGGATTGGCCAGGTCCGGATGCGGGCTGTGGAGCTGCGCGCGGTCCGTCAAATCGCCCAAAGGAGCCGGCCCATGTTTGTCGGCGTAGGTTTTTTCGAGCAGATACATGCTCAGCGGGCGGATGAAAAGCGTGTGATAACCCTTGCCCTCGGCGATGTTGCGGGCCAATTGCGCGCTGTCCATCGCTTCCTGGGTGGACATGTCTTTAAAAGCGCGAAAATTGTAACCAATGACGAGCGTCAGCAGCAGGAGGCCTAAAAGCCAGTATTTCAAATACCGGAGGCCGCTCCCCTGCTCAAGCTGATGAATGATGGTCTGTAGGTCCATAACCGAATATCTAATCAGAAATTCTCCAGATGATAAAGATGAAGTTTGCGATGCAGGGTGCGCCGGCTCATGCCGAGTTTTTTGGCGGCGATCGTGCGGTTGCCTCCCGTTTCCTTCAAAGCGCGTGCTATCAATTCTTTTTCCGCGCCCCTGAGCGTCATGTCATTTTCCGCCGACACATTTTGCCGGCCGGCCACAACCGGGGCAACACCCAGCGCCCGCACCGATGGCGGCAAATCGCGCACCGTGACGCGGTCGCCGCGGCACAACACCACCGCGTGTTCAAGGGCGGTGCGCAACTCGCGAACATTCCCCGGCCATGAATAATTGATCAACGTTTCCAGCGCATCGGCGGTGAAGTCCTTGACTTCCTTGCCGAGTTCGCCGGCAAACTCGCGCAGAAAACTTTGCGCCAAAAGCGGGATGTCATCCGCGCGCTCGCGCAAGGGCGGCAGCCAGATCTCCACCACGCGCAAGCGGTAAAACAAATCCTCTCGAAACGTCCCGGCCTTGACCATTTCCTCAAGGTTTTTGTTCGTGGCGGCGATGAGCCGGACATCGGCCGTGAGCGTTTTGTTCGAGCCGACGCGTTCGAACGTCCGCTCGCCGAGAAAACGCAGCAGCTTGATCTGGATGGTCGCATCGATCTCGCCTATCTCATCCAGGAACAATGTCCCGCCCTGCGCCTGTTCGAAGCGCCCGATGCGCCGTTCGTGCGCGCCGGTGAATGCGCCTTTTTCGTGCCCGAACAATTCGCTTTCGAGCAATGACGGCGCGAGCGCGGCGCAATGCACCGTGATGAGCGGTTGCCTGCTGCGCGGGCTCAATTGATGGATGGCGCGCGCGATCAGTTCCTTCCCAGTCCCGCTCTCGCCTTGCAGCAAAACCGTTGTGCGCGCCGGGGCAACCTGCCGCACGATGTCGAACACTTCCTTCATCCCGGCGGATTCGCCGACGATGTTTTCCATCCCGAACTTGGTTTCAAGCTGCTGGCGAAGCTCGGCATTTTCCGTCTCCAAATTTTGCTGGCGCAACGCCCGCGCGATCCGCATCTCCAGCTCGTCAATTTGCAACCGCCCCTTGGCGATGTAATCGTCCGCGCCGCGTTTCATCGCTTCCACAGCCAGTTCCTCGGAACCATAGGCAGTCATCAAGATGCAGATCGGCGGCTTCGAAAGCGACTTGGCGCGCGCGATCAACTTCATCCCATCCTCCTTTGGCAGCCGGAAATCGGTGAGCAACACCGCGAAATGCTCGCGTTCAAGCAATTCCATCGCCGATGCGGCATCATCCGCGAGATAGACATCGTAACGTTCTTCAAGCGCCGCGCGCAGCCCTTCGCGGGTCGGCTTCTCATCATCTACGATGAGCAACATCGGTTTTTCTTCCAGGCTGTGGTCGCTTTTCATGGTTTCTTATCATCACTGGCCGCTTCCAGCAGGCGAGTGGGCCGATTGTTGAACGGCAACCAGATGCGGAACGTGGTGCCGTGGCCGACGTTGCTTTCCAGTTCGATGCGCCCGCCGTGCGCGCGGACAATCCGCTGCACAATCATCAAGCCCAGGCCTGTCCCTTTTTTCTTGGTCGTAAAGAACGGATCGAAGATGCGGTTGATTTGCTCCTGCGGGATGCCGCCGCCCGTGTCCGCCACGCTCACCCAAACGCCGTCCGCGCCCGCGCCCGTCTGCAACGTCAGCACGCCGCCCCTGGTCATCGCCTGCATCGCGTTCTTGGCAAGATTCACCAGCACCTGCTGGATCTGCGCGGCGTCCAGCGGCGCTTCCGGCAGTTGTCGCGCGAGCTTTTCCTTCACCGTCAAGCCGCGGTTGTCCAGTTCCGGTTTCAGCAAGGCCAGCGTGCGTTGCGCGATGTCGTTCAAGGAAGCTGGCTTGAGCTGCGGCGGCGATGGACGGATGGCCTGCAAAAATTGTGTGATGATGACGTCCAACCGGTCAATCTCGCCCTTTGCGACGCCAAGATATTGTTCGAGCTTCTGCGCGATGTCGGCGGTTTCGATGCCGATGTTCACCGCCGGCGAACGCTCACCGCGCCGTGCGCTAAACGGATGTTGAACCGCCGGCAAGGACTTCAATTTCTTGAGCTGCCGTTCCATCAATTGCAGATGGATGTGCAGCGCGTTGAGCGGATTGCCGATTTCGTGGGCGACGCTCGCCGCAAGCAATGTCAACGCCTGGATGCGCTCGCTTTCGATGGCTTCGAAAGTTTGCTGCCGCGCCTCGGTCGCATCATGAAGGATGAGCGCCAAACCCGCGCCGCCTCCGGCTTCGCCATCCAATGGCGCGGCGTAGAACCGAAGATAACGCGGACGCGGAAAACTAACCTCGAATTCATGGCGCACGACGCGCTGGCCGCGGGTGGCATGGGTGCGAAGGATCTTTTGCCAGTCGAGTTCGGGCAGGAATTCGCTGATGGGCCGGCCTTCGGCATCGCTGGCCTTGAGCCCAATCAACTGCGTGACCGCCTCGTTGAAATAAAGGATGCGGCCATTTTCATCAACCACCAGCACGCCGTCTTCAATCGTGTTGAACAGAGTTTCGAGGAAGCTGCGTTCGCTGGCCAGCCGTTGCACCACCGATTGGAGTCCCTCGGCATCCAGCCGCCCGATGCGGCCAAGCACCTTTTCTAGGAAACTGGATTTGGAAGGCATGACTTGAAGGGGTCAGGTTAAGAACGGTCAACGGTTGCGACATCTGCGTTCGAACGGGTCAATAATGACACACTTGTGCCATTATTTTCCATGATCATCCTTTCCAGCCGGGTCATAATCAATATGCCATATCACTAATCGGGAGCCACTTACGCCAAGCCGAGAGACAAAGTGGCACATTGCAAAAAGTCATAGCATACAAACCTGCCTTGTTGCAAGCTGTTTTTGGAAGATGCGCCCTTATCCGACACAACGCGACACAATCCGACACAGCAGTAGGGCGGTCACTCCGCTGACCGCCGTCCGATACGGCGCGCACGCAGTGCCCCCTACCCAAAAACGGTAGGGACATTGGCAGTCTGCTAAGACCTGCCGCGCGTCCGATTCCGTAGCTGAAAACGTAAGTTTTCAGCCTCCCCGTTCCAATTCTTTTCTCTGATAGCTGCAACCAGGTGCAACAAGCTGCAACAAGCCGCAACACCCGGTCGGATTTTGCGCTTGGTGAACCCGGAACTCGGAGGCATTCCAACCCGGAACTCGGAACGGGTAAAAATGTCAAAGAACAAAGCTGTATTCATGGAGGTTAAATTGTTAAAACGTTAAATTGTTAAAACCTGAAACAGGGAACACGCAACACGGAATCGTTGACTGCGCATCCAGCATCAAGGAACCGGCATCCAGCATCCATTTTTTCATCATCGCCCCATCCTATCACGCGTTGTCAAACCTACGGTACGTATCAACCTTTATTGAGAACCAAGCACTTACATCGCAAAAAATTAAAAGTGATAAAATCATCAAAAGGATTAAGACGCGAACACGTCCGTGTTTCTTCCGTCTTATCGCTGGCGGGAATTTAGCCGTTATTTAACCGACGGCCCCGAAATGTAACAATGGTAGCAGTTTGGGGAGCGCGTATTGCCCGTCCGGAAGGACCTCGGTTGCCGCGCCCGGCGTCTCGCCGGGCGCTCTGGGTCTTTTTCCGTTCGGCGAGACGCCGAACAGGGCACGCGGGACGCGTGCGCTCCCCAAATCCCATCTCAGTTTCATTCTAGTCACACATACGAAGCATGTATTCTACGGAGCAGAATTCAGCCTGCTAAAGCGTTCGCCGGAACAGCGCGGTTGCCAGTCCCATGGCCAAGACCGAGAAAATTAGGAGAAATGCCAGGTCGCCGGCGACGGCCATCAATCCCGTGTTTTTCAAGACCAACTGCTTGAATCCGTGCACGGCATAAGTGAACGGGTCCACCACGGCGATGACTTTCATCCATTGCGGGAACGATTGCTGCGGATAAACCGCGCCGCTGGGAAAATACAACACCGTGTTCAACATCCCAAAAATCGCGCGAGGCACCAGCGGATCGCTCACCCGCACCATGAGCAGAAACATCATGCTGATCAGCGCAAGCGACGTGGCCACCACCATCAAAAACATCTTCATCAACCGCAGCGGATTCAGCGGGTCCGGTATTCCCGCGATCATCGACCCGACCGTCATCAGGACGACGCCGGCAATGATGGCCTTGGCAGTGCCGGAGAGGTTGAAGCCCAAAATCAATTCAAACTTGCGGATGGGCGTCACCAGATAGCCCTCATGCAGTCCCCGGGCTTTGTCATCGATGAAAATGATGCCGCCACCAATCATGGCGGAGACAAAAATCGCCAGCACAATCACGCCAGGCAGCAAATACTGGATGTAGGGCACATAAGGATAAACTTCGACCACGGAGAGCGACGCGTCCGCGGTCGTGCGCGACGGCACTTTGGGCGCGTTGTAAGCAGCCACGATGTTGTTCATCGCCCCTTCCAGCGCGCCCGATGCGAATTGGTCGGTATTATCTTCAATGACCGCGATGCGCGGGTTCGCACCAGAAGCGAGCTTGCGGGAAAATTGCGGCGGAATGTCGAGCACGCCGTTGATTTTGCCATTGCGCAAATCGCTCAACGCGACTCCCTGGTCGGTGTACGGGACAGTGACAAACGTGCGCGCATTGGCCGCGATGGCCTGGAACATTTCCTTCAACCGGATGGCCGGAACGCCATGGTCTTCATCCAACACGCCAATCTCCAGGTTTTTGATCTTCCCGCCGAACGCGTAACCCAGCACCACCAATTGCACCAGCGGCATGATGATGGAAATGACGACCAACACCGGACTGCGCCGGAAACGGCGCAAATCGCGTTCAATGATGGCCCAGATTCGGTGCATAGTTTTTAACAGGCCGCTGACTGCTTTGTAGAAATCATTCGATGATCCGTTGGAAAGGAATGGAACCAGGATAGCAGTTTGGGGAGCGCACGCCTCTGGCGTGCCCCGTTCGGCGTCTCGCCGAACGGAAATGAATCAAAAAGCGCCCGGCGGGACGCCCGGCGCGGCGACCGGGACGGTCGCGCTCCCCAATTACTATCATCGTTCCAGTCGTGTCGCATAAGTCAAACCATCTGTTCTACAGAGCAGTTGCTAGCCTCGTTTCATGATGAAGGGACTTTCCGCCGCGGACGGCGTCTGCAAATTGTCGCGCAGTTGATGCCCGGTGTAATGCAGAAAAACATCGTCCAGCGTGGTGCTTTGCACGGTGAGTGATGTCACGCTGACCTTCGCCTCACGCGCCGCTTCCAGCAGCGCCACGGTCGTGCGCGGCCCGTTGTTCGAGGAAATCCGGAAAAAATTTTGCTCGACCTTTACACCGGCAACTTCCGGCAGCTTTTCCAACATTTGTTCCCAATCGGCAGGCGCTCCGGCAAAGCTCGCTTCCAAAATGTTTTTGCCGGGCACGGACGCCTTCAATCGGAGCGGCGAATCCAGCGCCGCGAGCCTGCCATGGTCCACAATGGCGATGCGGTCGCACAATTTGTCCGCCTCATCCATGTAATGCGTGGTGACAAGGATGGTCAAATCGCGCTCGCGTTTCAGCCGCGCCAGCATTTCCCAAACCGCGGTGCGTGAGACGGGGTCAAGCCCGGTGGTAGGTTCATCCAGGAAAAAAATTTTCGGTTCATGCACCAATCCCCGTGCAATTTCCAATCGGCGCCGCATCCCGCCGGAAAACATTTTGACCGGCTTCTCCGCCCATTGGGTCAAATCCACTTCTTCCAAAAGTTGGGCGATGACGCGCTTGCGTTTTTCGCGCGGGATGCCGTAGAGCTTGGCAAAGATCGTCAGGTTTTCATCCGCGCTCAAATCGCCGTCGCTGGTCGTGGCTTGGGGAATGACGCCGATGGATTGGCGGACCTCGTTGGCCTGGGTCACGATGTCGAAGCCGTTGATGCGCGCCGTGCCCGACGTGGGGGGGACGAGCGTGGTGAGCATGCGGATCAAGGTGGATTTGCCCGCGCCGTTCGGGCCCAGCAAGCCGAAGATTTCGCCGTGCGCGACGGAAAAGCTGATCTCGTTCACGGCGGTAAAATCACCGAAACGCTTCGTCAACTTGTCAACTTCAACGTCCTGCATGGTCACGGATTTTTTAATGGGAATTTGACGTAAGCCGTCATGCCCAGCGCGAGGCTGCGATCGCGATTGTCGCAACGCAGGCGGATTTCAAAGGTTTTGATGTCGCGTTTGGTCCGGCTCACATCGCGTTGCGTGGCGTAATCGCCGGCCGACGCGCGGTAAAACACTTTGCCAGCACGGACTGCGCCTGAGGGCAATTTCACTTGAAACACATCGCCCAGGTGAACGCGGTCAATGTAAGTCTCCTCCACATCGGCCCGCACCCAGAGATTGTCCTGATTGATCAAGGTCACGACGGCCTGGCCGACATTCACCACTTCACCTTGCAATGCCGTTCGTTTGTCCACGATGCCCTCGATGGGCGCGCGCACCTGCGTATAATCGAGCCGGACAGCCGCCCTTTGCTTCTGGGCGTTGGCCGCGTCCTTTTGCTCAATAATTCCCCGCAACGCAGCGCGGCGCGCGGCAACCTGGTCTTCATTGGCCTTTGCGAGGGCAACGGCAGCCTGCGCAGCCACGATTTGTTTCTTCATGGAATCCACGCGGGCCTGGGCGGCATCACGAGCGGTGCGCGCATTGTCGTAAGCCTGGATCGGATCAACTTTGCGGTTATACAAATCTTCCTCGCGCTTGAATGTGAGCGTGGCGTTTTCCAGGTCCGCCTCGGCCTGCTTGGCCTGGGCTTCGGTGGAAGCGAGCGTGGCTTCGGCCTGGGCGATCTGATTGGTGGTTTGGGTTTCCTGAAATCTCAGGTCGGCTTCGGCTTCGCTTACCTGCGCGGCGGATTGTTTCAAACTGCTGGCGTAAAAGGCCATCTCGGCCTTTTGTTCCTGGGGTTGCACCACGGCGAGCAATTCGCCATTCGTGACAGCATCGCCTTCGCGGACGAGCACCTGCTGCAGCCGTCCCGCAATTTCCGGACTTACGGCCACTTCATCCGTGGTCACAATTCCAGTCAGGGTGATCTCGCGGGGGCTTCTCATCAGAACGTAAATGATGCCGGCGATGATCACCACGGCCACAATCAAGATGGGAATGCGATTTTTTTTCATTTCTGGGGCGCGTCGGGGTTGATGAACAGCGCATGACGGATGAAATCGAGCACTTCTTTTTTGCGCCTTCTCAAACTCTCGTCCGCATAAGGATCGGGATAGCCGATTTTTTTCAGGACGGGCGCGGTCGAAAAATAAAAGACCACCAGCGCGGCGATGGAAAACGCGGTGTGGAACGCGTCCACGTTTCGAAATGCGCGCTCACGCATCCCGCGCTCCAGCAATTTCTGCACGGCCTCGGCGCGCGGAGCGATGTATTTGCGGAACAACCTTTCCGGCGGTCCGCCCCCCTTGGTCATCAATTGCTGGAACAAGGGCGCGTGACGACGACGTTCGCCTATGAAATCGAAGTGCATGTTCACGTATTGCAACAAGAGCTCGCCGGCCGGCCCGGATGCCTTGAGGATGGAAAAGGCAAGGTCATTGAAGTCGCGTAGATGTTTCTCCAGCACCGCTTCGTACAATTTTTCCTTTTTCTTAAAGTAATAATGCAAAAGCGCCTTGTTCACGCCGGCTTGCGCGGCGATCGCGTCCGTTCGCGCGCCGGCCAGCCCTTCACGGGCAAAAACCTGTTCGGCGGCGGCAAGGATTTTCGCGCGCGACTCGTCGCGCCTGGCTTCCTGGCTCCGCCGGGCATGCTCCTTCTTGATGGTTTTCACAATTAACTAACCGGCTGGTTAATATGTTATACGGGTTGAGTCTGTCGTCAACTCTTTTTCGGAGCCGCCGGGGTGACGCGGTGGAGGACAAAGGCAATATCCGCCTGGCAACGAACGTTTAATGATCGAATTTTTACGCTCGCCATCATCCCAACCTTCTCCCCCGGGGAGAAGGAGAGCGTTTTCACGTCGAGGACCAAATTGGAACCATTGTTTCAATCACCACGTTTCTTAATTTTCTCCAGAACACCAAAAAGCAGAGAGACGGAATTCTTCTCCGAACAGAGCAGGATGGTTCACCCTCTCCCTGGGGGAGAGGGCCGGGGTGAGGGCGAGCATCAAGACCAAGAAATCGGCTTAATCGAACGTCTGACTTCCGAACGGCTGGCCTTTGCCGGTCTCGACGTAGGATTTGAGACTGCATTTTAGAAAATGGTCCCAGCCCTCCTCGCAAATCGCGTAACATTGCAGCTTCGGAAGAAGGCCGTCATGTTCAAAATCGAGCAACGTGGTTTC
>DASRBR010000287.1:0-2934 GCA_035653495.1 Verrucomicrobiia bacterium | reverse complement strand
TGACCATTGAAAATGGAATAGTGAATGGGACGAATGGGACGGATAGGACGGCGCCACTCGCCCGAGTGGGCTGCTTCGGGTGCAGGCGAAGCCTGCCTTGGAGTGCGGCAGTCCTCTGCCGCTTTGAGGATGGGATCAATGCTCTTTTAAAATGCGTTTGGCGTATTCGCGTCGGGTCGAAAGCGGTAGAGGACTACCGCAGTCCAAGACGCTATCGCGACCCCTTGGCATCCTGCTGCAATCTCCGGTACTTCGGAGGGACCAGCGCGGGATTTTCACGCGTTTGGGTGCAGGGTGTTGCACCTGGTTGCAGCTTGTTGCGGCTTGTTGCAGCTACGGGGAAAAATTTGAAGAGGCGTATATGAAGCGCGAAATCTCGACTGCGCAACGTGAGATTCAGGATACCGAAACGGTGCTTTGGGCCGGGTGTGTCGGCTTGTGTCGGATAATTTCGGATGGGAGCTCGGACAGCTTGTTCGCCGTAGCCTTGGCGGAGGTGAACCTTGTCCGCCCAGTTTCGGTCAGCGCAAATGCCCGGACGGACGCGCAGCAGGTCTTAGCAGACTGCCAATGTCCCTACCAAATTCGGTGCAGGTCAGGCCAGGTGTTTCACCTCGTTTCAGCTTGTTTCACTTGGTTTCACCTATTAGGGAAAAAAATCGGGGCGGGGCGGCTGAAAACTTACGTTTTCAGCTACAAACGGACGCACAGCAGGTCTTTGCAGACTGCCAATACCCTACCACGCCCGTTTCACTTACGCGAGTGGTCTGCGGGGGATTTCCACGCCTTCCGTTTCACCTTGTTTCACCTGGTTGCACTTACACCACGCTAAAACACGATAAACCACGCTATTTTTAAAAAAATTTTACTCGGCAGTCAGCCGGACCCAAAGCAATGAAACATCCAACCAGTTTAAAGTTTAAAATTGCAGGCCATTCAGCCATGTTGTTTCCAACCCAATCGCAAACCATTTGAAGACGAACAAACGCCAGAGGACACGTTCTTTGCGAAAGAAGGATTCGGCGCGATCCGAATCCCGGCAGCCGCCCGCCATTTCCAAAGCCCGTCTCTGGAGCTTTCGGATTGTCGCCATGCTGGTCGTCCCGGTTTTCTTCATGGCCGTCGTCGAAATTGCCTTGCGACTCGCCGGCTATGGACATCCCGCCTCTTTCTTTCTGCGCACCAGGATTGATGGCAAGGAATTTTTCGTGCCGAACGATAAATTCACCGCGCGCTTTTTCCCGGCGTCCATCGGGCGTCCGCCGCCTGAATTGCGCATGGCCGTCGAAAAGCCCGCGGACACATACCGCATTTTTTTGTTCGGCGAATCGGCGGCTTTGGGCGATCCCGAGCCGTCGCAGGGCGTCGGGCGGCAGTTGGAAGTGTTGCTGAACGCGCGCTATCCGGGAACGCATTTCGAAGTGGTCTGCACCGCGATGACCGCCATCAACTCGCATACCATCCTGCCGCTGGCGCGGGAATGCGCGCGGCACCACGGCGATTTGTGGATCATTTACATGGGCAATAACGAGATCATCGGCCCGTTCGGCGCAGGGACTGCCTTTGGACCGCGCGCTCGGGCAATGCCTGTCATCCGCGCCAGCCTTCTCATGAAGGAAACAAGGATCGGCCAATTCATTGAGAGAACCGCCGAGCGGTTCAGCCGCAAGGCTTCGGCCCCCAAATCGTGGGGTTCGATGAAAATGTTCACCGAACATCAAGTGCCGCTGGACGACCCGGCGCGCCAACGCGTTTACCAGAATTTCGAGAAAAATCTCGAAGACATCCTGCAAGCTGGATCCCAAAACAGCGTCCCAATCATCCTGAGCACGGTTGCGGATAACATCAAAGATTGCGCACCGTTCGGTTCCATGCACAAAGCTGGACTGGGCGAAAATCAAAAGTCCGCCTGGGAAAAATCTTTCGACGATGGAAAGACCCTGGAATCAACAGGAAAATACACCGACGCGCTTGGAGCTTATTCGAATGCCACGGCAATCGACGCGCAGTTTGCTGAACTGGAATTTCGCATCGGCCGCTGCGAGCTGGCGCTGACGAATTTTCCCGAAGCGCAACGGCATTTTCAACTGGCGCGAGATTTGGATACACTCGAGTTCCGCGCCGATTCGCGAATCAACCAGGCCATCAAGGATGCAGCCGCCCGGCATTCTGGAAAAAATGTTTATCTCGCGGATGCGGTCGAGGCCGCGTCGAAAGCGTCGCCGGATGGAATCGCCGGCAACGAATTGTTTTATGAGCATGTGCATTGGAATTTTGCCGGGAATTATTTGCTGGCACGCGCCTTCGCCGAGCAAGCCGCCGCGCTGCTGCCAGATTCCATCCGCAAACGCGCAACGGCGGAATGGGCTTCGATGCAAGTTTGCGAAAAACGGCTGGCCGTCACCGATTGGGACCGTTATCGCGCCCTGGAAGCGATTGCGCATCGGATGTCCGAGGTGCCTTTCACCGCCCAAATGGACCATCTCGAAAAGCTCAAAGCGGTTGAGAACGAGTTGCAGCAATTGCAATCGCGCATCACTCCCGAAACCACCGCCGCGGCGCGGAAGACTTATGAAGACGCGCTCGCGGCTGCACCCGACGACCATTTTCTTCACGAGAATTTCGCAGTATTTCTTGAAGCCACAGGCAACCTGAACGGCGCGCTTAAAGAGACGGAACACGTGCGTGAATTGTTGCCGCAACTGCCGATGCCCTGGTTCTATTCCGGTTTGCTGCTGGTGAAATTGAACAGGACCTCCGAGGCGGCGGATTGTTTTTCTCACGCGATTGCGCTGCGTCCTGATTTCGCCAAGGCGCATTCAAATCTCGGCGTTGTCCTGGCCAATCAAGGGAGGCTGGACCAGGCCTTGGCCGAATTCCGTGCCGCCTTGCAACTGGATCCGAATGACAAATCGGCCCAAAAAGATATGGAAA
>DASRBR010000286.1:0-2177 GCA_035653495.1 Verrucomicrobiia bacterium | reverse complement strand
GGAGTCCGATGCCTGAAAATCCAGCCGGACGGCTGATGGTTTGTTGCTGTAACACGTTCAAGATTAAACTAACCGCTCCAGTCGTTTGCAAGCGGGTATTGGATGGTTATCTTCGACCGTCATACCAGGTGTGGCATTCTTCACGTTTGCGCAAGGTGCCGCCTCCGCGCAGCACGGTGCGCAGCAGAAAGCGAACATGCTCGCGCGAAGTGTAAAGATGCATCTTGCGCGCCGAAGTCACAAGCGGATGCGCCCGCAGGATGATGCCGCGCCGCCCTTTTTTCCGCGCAAGACGTTTGAATTTTTTGCTCAAGTCGATCTCCTCTCCGACGTAGAGGTTCGCGTCAAACCCGCCAATCTCGCGGAAAGCCGCTGTCTCGCAAAAGATGAACGAGCCTGCCGCATATTTGCAGGTGCGGCTGATCCAATTCCAAAATTCGACAACCACGCTGGCCACCGGATAAGGGTGATCCAATTTGACGGTGCAACCGCCGTAAAGATATTTTCCGGACAGAATGGCCGCGGCTGTGTCTGCAAAAAGCTCCTTGTTTGGATGCGAATCGGCATCCACAAAAATGAGCCATTCGCCAGTCGCGGCTTCCGCGCCTTTGTTGCGAGCGCGGCCAATTTGATTGACCGGCTCGAAAACGACCGTCGCTTTTGCTTCGCGGGCAATCTCGGCGGTGCGATCGGTCGAATTATTGTCGCAAACGATCAACTCGCTTTCGATCCCTTGCCCGGCAAAGGCAGTCATCGCGTTGCGGATAGAGGCGAGGCTTGCCGCCAGCAATTTTTCCTCGTTGAAAGCAGGGACGACGATGGAAATCTTCATGGCAGGTCGAGGAGTTTAAAAATGGCTTCCGCCGCGCGGCGGCTTGCGCCCGGCGGACCGAGCGATGCGATGACTTCCGCCAGTCTGGAACGGATTTTCTCGCGCCGCGCCGGGTCGCGCAGCAAGGCCAAAGCGGCCCGGGCGAGGTTTTCCGGCGTGGCGGCATTTTGCAGGAATTCGGGAAATAATTCCTCGTTGGCCAGGATGTTCGGCATGCTGAACCATTTCACCTTGATGATGCCCAATCGCAATCCCCATGAAAGCCCAAATGCCTTGTAAAGCGTGACTGTCGGCACGCCGAAATAGGAGCATTCCATCGTGACGGTTCCGGTTGAGGCGATGGCAAGGTCCGCCTGTGCCAAAGTTTCCGCCAATTGTCCGCACTGGATTTCGACTTGTGTCGGCAGCGATGCGTTTTTGGCCTGAGCAACCAGCGATTCCGTCGGGAGCACCATGCGCGCGCGAAGTTTGGGAATGGAATCCTGCAAAATCTTGAGCGCGCCCAGCATCGGCGGCAAATGCCGTTCCAATTCGCCGGGCCGGCTGCCGGGCAGCAGGGCAATCAACGGTTCGGTTTCGGGATTGGTCGGATGATGATTGCGCAATGAGGCATCTTTTTGATGCCGGTCAATCAAGGGATGGCCGACGAATTCGACGCGCAGTTTCGGCACTTTTTTGTGATACCAATCTTTTTCAAACGGGAAAATGCTCAGCAACAAATCAACGTCGCGTTCCAGTTGATACGCGCGGTCCGGACGCGAAGCCCAGATTTGCGGCGAGATGTATTGGACAATTTTCGGTTCCCAGTTGTTGAACTTGCGCTGCCGGGCACGCACATATTTTTTTATGGCTGCGCCGAAACGGCGGTTGAACCCCGAGAAATCCACGCAAATGATGACGTGCGGTTCGCGTTGCTCCGCCATCGCAAGCAGTTGATTGAAAAAGACCCGGAATTTCCGGTAATTTTTTATGACATCCCAAAGCCCCGTCACGGAATGTTGCGTCAGGTCGAAGGCCAGTTCCACACCGGCTTGCGCCATGCACGGGCCGCCCGCGCCGAAAAATCGAGGCGCCAGATCGGCATCCAACGGCTGCAAATCCGGGCTGTATTTGTAGTGTCGGAACATCACCGCCCGCAGTTCGCGGACCAATTCCGCCGCGAGCACGTCGCCGCTCGTTTCCCCGGCAATGATCATGAAACGCTTGGGAGTCATGGCGAGTTTGGATTGGCAAACGCCCCCTTGCCGCGATTTTCGTGAAAAAACGCGGCCACGGCAATCGGCGCGAGGCACAAGGCGACGCCCCCAATCAAGTTGGTGATTCTTCCGCCAAGTCGGATGGATTC
>DASRBR010000285.1:0-2979 GCA_035653495.1 Verrucomicrobiia bacterium | reverse complement strand
AACGACCTTCTATATGATGGAGGTACCAGGTGATTTCGTGCGGCAGATTTCCCGACCAGATGATGAGCAATTGCCCGAACCCTACGTATGTCCAGAAGATAACAAACGCCAGCAGCAGGTTTCCCAATTGATGGAAGGGCGCGGTCAATTGCAGCCCCGAAATCGGCTTGTATTCCTTGAACCATGCGAGGGCCATCGTTGCGAACGCGTAGGCGGAGAGGACTTGTCCGATCCAGATGATCACAGGGAACATCGTGGAGTGCCAATCCGCTTCCAGCGACATCACCCAGTCCACGAACGCGACGGTGGTCGTCAGGCCGTATATCACGATTCCCGGGCCGCTCAGGGTGCGCATCCGGCGCAATGGAGCGACGTCTTTCGTCTGGTCTTGTGCCACCGACCAGCGACGCAGAAGCAGTGCCATGACGATCCAAATCGCAAATATGACTATCATGCGCCCGGTAAACATCGGAAAGTTTTCATAATGCGCTTTGGCCTGCAGCACCTTGTCACTTGCAACTTCGTCGGGCCGCGCCCAGGGATAAAGACGGTGCACGCCAAAAAAAATGGGCAAAAAAAGCACGGCCATCAGGGGCAAGGTCATGTAGCCGGCTTCGTAAACCCGCCGCGTTTCTTCACCCCATTGGCCGGCAGTCAGGTAATGGATCATCGCCACCACGAAACATCCCAGGGCCAGTCCCAGCCAGAAAAGATAGCCGAACAGATACGCGCCAAAAAAATTGTCGGTGTTCACGAACGCTCCTACAACACAAAGCGCCAATCCAATGAGCCCAACAATCAATCCAATGATTTGAAAACGATTCAGCCTGGCGAGCAGCGTCTCGTTCATGGGTTTTGCGCCTCCAATTTCGGCCGAACATCATTCGGAACATCGGCCATCCGTGCATTATGACTTAATTGCAACGCGCGGATGTAAGCCGCAATGGCCCAACGGTCTGATGGTTCGACCCGGCTGGCGTAAGAATACATGACCCCGTAGCCGCGGGTCATGACGTCGAAAAAATGTCCAACCGGCGCCTGTCGCAGGCGATCGATGTGATAGGATGGCGGTCTTGGAAAACCGCGCTGCACGATCATTCCATCCCCTTCCCCGGTGAGCCCATGACAGACGGAACAGTAGATATCGAAACGCTCGTGTCCTCGTTCGAGCACTTCGCGCGTTACGGGCATTGGAAATTCGGCGACGAGATTTGTGCCAATCATGCCAGTATAGAAGGCCCGGTCTTCATCAAGGTGTCCGCGTGGAATTGTGCCCGGCACCAATGGTCGCGACCCCGCGCCGTCCTCGAAAAAATCGCTCGCGCTGAGCGGATTGTTTCTCGGCTGATTGAACATGTCCGGCCGGCAACCGCTGGTGAACAGGAGTAAAACGAGAATTTCGAAAGCATAAGTGAAAGCGGAGAAAGTTTTGACGCCGATGCCGTTCTCCATTGTTCGTCTTTTATCGGCGGATTTCACTTCGCCACCTCCGAAATCTTTCGTGGTTTCAGAGTTTCGAGAAAATTTCTGACGGCTTCCTTGTTGAACTTCGGATCGGTCGCCTCGATGCAAAGGAAAAAGCGATCTTGTGAGGCGTGATCGAAGTCGGGTGCGTTGAACACCGGATGATAAGGCTCGGGCAATTTGTTCAAGGCCAGCATTCCGACCAAAGCAAAAATGGATGCAGTCAGGACCGTTAGCTCAAAAGTGATTGGGATATACGCCGGCCAGCTATGAAATGGCCGTCCGCCCACGTTCAAGGGATAACTCACGACTGTGGCATACCATTGCATGAAATATCCGCCCAATCCGCCAATGATGCCTCCGGTGAGGACAATTGCCGGCACCGCAGTCCCGTGGCTGCCCATCTCCTCGGCAAGTCCTTCGACGGGAAACGGGGTGTAGGCGTCCATCTCGCGATAGCCCGCCTCATAGGCACGGCGCACGGCATCCACGATTTCTTCCTCGTGGTCAAATTCCGCCATCAGGCCGTAAAGATTTTCTTCGCCGTTCATGCTGCTTTCTTTTGCTCCTTTGCGACGATTTCGCGCACTTCCGAAATCGAGATCAACGGCAGGAAACGGATGAACAGAAAGAGCAGCGTCAAGAACAGGCCCACGCTGCCGAACAACGTCATCCAATCCCATTTCGTCGGATAAAACATGCGCCAGATGGAAGGCGTGAAATCGCGGTTCAGACTCGTCACCACGATGACAAACCGTTCCACCCACATGCCGACATTGATTGAAAATGCGACCAGAAAAAGAGAGACCATGTTCGTCCGCACGCGCCTTGACCAGAGCAGTTGCGGGATCAAGACATTCAAGAGCATCAACAACCAAAACACCCAGCCATACGGGCCGAACGCGCGGTTGGTCATCATGAATTCCTCGAACACATCGCCGCTGTAATAAGCCATGAAAGCTTCGATGATGTACCCGTAAGTCACCATCCAGCCGGTCACGAGCATGACGTTGGCCATGTTGTTCATGTAGCGCAGCGGGATGATCTGCTCCAAACCATAGATTTTCCGCAACGGAATCAGAATGTTCAGCACCATGGCAAAGCCGGAATAAATCGCGCCGGCAACGAAATACGGAGGAAAAATCGTCGAATGCCATCCGGGTACAATGGCGACGGTGAAGTCCAGGCTCACCACGCTGTGGACGGAAAGAACGAGCGGCGTCGCCAAGCCTGCCAAAAGCAGATAAGCCATTTGATGGCGTTGCCAATGACGCGCAGAACCGCGCCAGCCAAAAGCCAGCACGCCATAAAAAACTTGTTTGGCTCGCGTCGTCGACCGGTCGCGCAAAGTCGCCAAATCAGGTATCAAACCGATGTACCAAAAAATGAGCGAAACGGTAAAATAGGTGCTGACAGCAAATACGTCCCAGACCAGCGGGCTGCGGAATTGCGGCCACATCCGCATCGTGTCCGGATATGGAAAGAGCCAGAAGAAAACCCACGGACGTCCCAAAT
>DASRBR010000284.1:0-3478 GCA_035653495.1 Verrucomicrobiia bacterium | reverse complement strand
CCCAAGGTTCAGTGTCTCGGGAGCGAAATCGCCAGTACCATTGCTCTTTCAAAAGAACAAAAGCTGTCAACCCGGCGCTCGCCAAAAAAACCAGAAAAAGCTCTGAAGCGCGACTCATGGCCTTATTAATTTCGATAATAGACCGCCTGCACCGCTCATGTCAAACCTGAGCGCGGCCAAGTTCAGCACGTGCTAAATGGTCATGCGAAAGGATGAAAGCTCAGATTTCTGCGAAGAAAAAGATTCTCCCACCGGACACGCAATACGAAATACGCAACACGTATCACGCATCTGGCGTCACCGTCACGCGTGCTGGTCGGCGATGGCCCAGGTGATGCCGCATTTCTTGAAAGCCTCGCGCAATTCCTCCAGTTGCACCGGTTTGGGGACGCAGGCGTTTGCGCCCATCTCCAGCGCGCGTTCAATTTCCCGGTCAAACAACGAGCCGCTCATCATGATCACCGGCAAATTGCGAGTGCGCGGGTCGGCCCGCAACTGGCGCAACACCTCCCAGCCGTCCATTTTTGGCAGCCGAATGTCCATAAACACGACCACCGGCAGCGGTTCAGCCGCCCGGTCGGCGAAAGTGCCCCGCGCAAAAATGAAATCCATCGCCGCCGAGCCGTCGGGAACGACGTGCACGCGGTTCAATATGTGGTTGCGCCGGAACAAAAGCTGCAACAAATGCGCATCAGCTTCGTAATCTTCAACAACCAAAATTTCCTGTGGCTGCGACATGCAAAGGGGAAAACACGAGGTTTTGCCCCAATAATGCAAGAGCATCCGGCTTGCCAATTGTTCCTTTGCGACTCATTGAACCGTCGCGATTTGTAATGCTTTACATGACACTGAAAACCGATGGAGAAACTCTCAATTCGCCGGACGGCGGTATTCCGCCAGCCACCCCGGACCGGGACCGTGCCCGCGCACCGAAGTGTCCGGACGCCGTTGCAAACCGATTGTCCGCGCCAAAACCCATTCAGCTCCATCCCAAAAGCGGATTCCATCCAGCACCGGATTGAGCACGTTCGTCATGGTGCAATAATGGCTGTTTTTGGGGTCGGTGTGATGCAGCGCGTGATGTTGCGCCGTTTGCAAGACGCGGATGTGCTGAAAAAACGAAATCACGGGGCCATTTTCCTTTTGTGTGCGATGCGCCCATTTGTGCATTTGATTCGCATTTGCGACGAGCACTGCAAATAAAACAATTTGCCACGTCAACACCCCGCAACACCACGCGGTGATCACCAGCAAAGCGGAGAGCAGGCACAGGTCCCACGAAGATTCCCACCACGTATTGCGCGTCATGTAACGCGGATAATGGTGGTGCACGATATTTGGGCGTGCGACCCATTTGCCGATCAATGGCGTGTCCTCGCGCACATAGGCGTCCTCAAACCAATGCACCACGCCGGCAAAAAACTCGGCGGTGAAGACAGTTCGCGCAGTCCGCAAAGCAATGATGATGAGCTTGATCATAAGGTTCCTTTTGAGTGACAGGCACCGTCGGCCGGAGGACGCCCGCGCCGATTGTGCTGGTGTGATTGTTTCGGTTGCCGGCGCGAGCGCCCTTTTCTCCGGCCAGTTGTGCGTTTTCCAGTTGCACGACCCACCTTTAGCGCATTTCACCAAACGGGTGTTAATCGATAAAAAACGGAAAACCATCGTTTAAAGCGATGGAACGGCAATTGCGGAAAATCGGCGTTTGTCTGGGCCGAATCATGAGAACTTTAGAACAAGCAGACGGAGGGTACAGCCTCAACCTTTAGAAGCTTTGTCGAATGGGAAACGGATTTCGGACTGGAGGAAATTTACTTTTTCGCAGCGTGGGCGCGTTTTTGCTTCTTCTTTCGCTGCTCCAACGCTTCCCGGATGAGCACCTGCACAAATCCAAATTTATTGTGTTCCATGTTTTCTTTTTTGGCGAGTCGGACGACTTCCGCGTGCAATTGCTTGTCCACGAATCCGCCCAAATGCATTTTATTCTTCGAACGCTGATTAGGCATATTCAAATGTACATGGGAATCGCAGTTTTGCAAAACGCCTCGCATTGGCGGGTTGGATGGCCACTTCTTGGGAGCGCATTCGCCTTGTAGGACTTTTGGCAACGCACTTTGCCGCTGATGCCGACTCCTCAATCTGCAGGCCGCGTGCGAGAGTTAGCGCATGAAAGTTCTCATTCAAAATGTCGTCACTGGCGAATACCTGACTCAGAATGGAACCTGGTCGCCGTTGGCCAGCCACGGCAGGGATTTTCGCGGCAGCTCCAGCGCCCGCGCTGTCCTCCGGAAGGACAATGCCTCGAAACTCCGCGCGCTTTTTTATTTCGAGGATTTCGATTACTCGATCAACGTCAAACGTTCCCAAGGCGAGCGCCTCGTCGAATCCCTCTGCACCGGCGGCCTCGATTTTTGATTTTCTCAAGACAACGCGGATTTAAATGACCATCTTTTAAGTTAAGTCTCGCTCATCATCCATGCATCTCACCTTTCAAAATCAAACATCGCAAAAAGAAATTCCCTTTCTCATCCGCAGCTTGACATCACCTCGCGTCGTGCCAAGGCTGGCGACTGAATATGAGATCATCCGGGCCGCTCAGACATTTCGTCCTCGCCTTCGCAATCGCCCTTGTTCTTTATTTCATCTCCTACAGTTACATTGAAAACCGCCGCACACGCCATGGTCCCTGGGAGGTGACGTTCACCAACGAAGCCAACGTTCCCGAGCTTGTCATCAACGAACCGAAGCTGAACATCACCAATCTGAAAATTATTTTCCCCGGCGAACCACCTGCCTCGACGGACGCCACCCTTGTCTTTGCCCAACCGCAACCTGTCCCATTCAGCGTTCCCTTCGGCCAATGCCTTTTCGAAGACACAACCTTTCAGCCGGGGACCATCGTTTTCGTCTTGTTCAAGCATGACAAATCGCCCGGACACCAAATCCAGCTCATGCCGCGCGTGCTGACGATTGACAATCAGGAACACGCCTGGCAGTCGAACCAAACAATTTCCGTGAGCCGGCCCTAATTGCTCATCCAGCTATTGTTCAATTGGTTTTAGCTTTGACTCGAACGCAAAAATGCGCCGGATTGCCATTCGCCTTCAATCTGCTCCGCAATCAATCGCAAGCCGGCCCTTTCGTAAACTTTTTGCACATCGGCAAATTCCTCCTTCAAAATCCCTGCAAGCACCAGCACGCCGCCGACCCGCAACCGGCCAACAATGCGCTTGCATTCAGCAATCAACAGATTGGAAATCAAATTCGCGACGATGAAATCATATCTTCGCGCGCTCGCGGCAATTCGAGTGATGTCTTGGCGCGTGATGCGGATCTTTTCGGACACTTTGTTTTTGCGGGCGTTTTCGTTGGCGACGCGAACGGCTTCGGAATCAAAATCCATCGCGTGGACTGGCACGTAACCAAGCTTTGCCGCGGCAATCGCCAGAATGCCCGACCCGGTGCCGACGTCCCAAAA
>DASRBR010000283.1:0-9530 GCA_035653495.1 Verrucomicrobiia bacterium | reverse complement strand
GGTCAAAGCCCCGGATGAGAAAAGGAAAACTGAGTGAAACGATACGAAGGTCTGTTCATATTGAACAACGCGAGCAGAGAAGAAGCGGTCAAGGACACGATTGACAAGGTGTCGTCCGAGATCAATTCGCTGGGCGGCAAGGTCGAGACGGTGCAGAAGATGGACAAGCGCAGTTTCAGCCGCGTGGCGAACAAGAAGCATTCGTCGGGTTATTATGTGAATGTCATTTTCACCAGCCCGGCGTCCGCGCTGCCGCAATTGCAAACCCGCTTCGCCCTGAATGATGAGGTGTTCCGCGTGATGTTCACGGAAGCGCCCGCGGGCAAAGCCGAAGCGAAACAAATTTAAAAATGGCCAGCTACAACAAAGTCATCCTGATAGGGAACCTGACGCGCGACCCGGAGTTGCGCTACACTCCCAAGGGGATGGCCATTGCCAAGCTGGGCATCGCGGTGAATCGCACCTGGCGGAATGAAGCCGGGGAGTCAAAGGAAGAAGTGACTTTCATTGATGTGGATGCCTTTGGCCGGCAGGCTGAAACACTCGCGCAATATCTCAAAAAAGGCAGTCCTCTGATGATTGAAGGCCGCCTCAAGCTTGATCAATGGGACGACAAGCAGACCGGCCAAAAACGCAGCAAAATGGGTGTGGTCCTGGAGGGATTTCAATTTCTGGGCGGCGGCAAAGGCGGCGGCGAAGCTGCCGGTTCAGATGCAGCGCCTCGCGCGCGTCCCGCAACTCCTGCGGCGAAAGGCGAAAGTTCCGATGAACCACCCATGCCTGAAGACGACGACGTTCCATTTTAAATTTCGCCGAATTTTGCTCCGCAACGCATTCAAACTTTAACCTCTGAATTTTATGGCTAAAACTGAAGTAGTTCTTACACACAACATCGTGGGACTCGGCGCCGAGTCGGACCAGGTCAAGGTCGCCGCAGGTTACGCCCGGAATTACCTTTTCCCGCAGGGCTTTGCGATTCCGCTAACCGCAGCGAACAAGCGCCGCGTCGAGGCGTTGAAGCAGCGCCGCGCCGCGCGTGAAGCGGACGAGCTGAACCACATGAATGAACTGGCCAAGAGCCTGGCCAAATTGATCGCCGTGGTGACTGTCAAGACTGGCGAGGACGGCAAGATGTTCGGGTCAGTCACTTCCGGCGCGATCGCCGACCAGCTCAAGACGCAGTTTGACGTTGCGCTCGACAAGAAGAAAATCCATCTCGAACAGCCGATCCGCACGCTGGGCGAACACGAAGTTGAACTTCGTCTGCACCAGGACGTTGTCACCACTTTGAAAGTGCGCGTCGAAAGCACGACGCCGTTGCCGACGCCCGAACAAGCCAATGAAGCTGTCGCAGCTGCGGCTGCTGCCGAGCATCCCAAGACCGAGAAACGCGGCAAACGCACGGCGGAAAAGGCCCCGGTTGAAGCTTCAGCAGAAAAACCTGCGCGCGCACCGCGTTCCGAAAAAGCCGAACGTCCCGCGCGCAAGCCGAAGGCAAAATCGGCCGAGTGATTTTATCAGGCGAAAAAACAGTTCCAAGCTGAGAAAAAACTTTCCAAGCTGCGACTAATCAAGCGCGCTGCGAATATCCTCCTCCCGATAGGTGATGCCGTCGGTATAGCTTGTTCGAAGTTGGGTTTTGCCCTACGAAGATGGTTGTTCCGAAACCCTTTGGGCCAGCTTTCTGCGTTTATACCACAAAACTAAAATGCTGAGCAAAGTTGTCCCAAAAGGCGCTCCTGACAAAACGATCCATGTCATCAGCATATCCCGGAACTCAGAACCTGTTTGGTGCAGACCGTCCTTGATATACATCGCGCCCAGCCAATATGTGATCGCCAGCCCCACCAGCAAAGCTGGAAGGACGAGCACAAACGTCGCCGGCTTGTTGCCGCGCGCGGCGGGAACCAGCGCGATCAAAGCCAGCAACGAAGCGGCGAAGCCGCAAAACAAGACCAAAATGGCAAAGATGCCTCCATCAATGCTGTCGGCCAACATCACATGCATAAATCGCGGTTAAACACCTTCAGGTTACTAAAAAAGTGTTTACCTCAAAGCCGGACCAGCAGCAATCAACTAATTGGATTATTGCGCCTGTACGGGAACGACCTTCCAATGGCTGAAATCGCGCAACTCGCGTTCCATCTTCGCGTTTGATGCCTGCAACGTGCGCACCTGTTTTTCCAGCGCTTCGGTGCGCGCGACGGTCCGTTTAAGCTCCACCTGCGTCACGCCTGCGATGCAAATTAAAACAACCAAAGCTGCTCCTAAGATCATGAGTGCCGCGATTTTTGTTTTCATAGAATCCTTAATTGTGGCGATGAACAGTTTTCCATGAGACATGACACGCAGGTCGCCAGTTTATTAGGGAATTCTTGCGTGTAGGACAGTCCTTGTCCTACCTGCCGGCGTATGCTGGCAGCAGACAGTGAAAATATTGGAATAAGAAGAAGGGTAAAATATTCGAATTCACCCCGAACCTCAATCGTTATGCGAAAACTTCGATCTGATTCTTGCTGGAAAGACCTCTCGCCCGAACAATGGGAAACGTTGGAAGGCTGGTTGCTGGACGAAAACATCAGCTATCGCGAGGCTCAGGAGCGTCTTTCCAGCGAATGGGGCCTGACCCGCTCGCTCTCAAGCCTGGTACGCTTGCGAAAATATTGTGCCAAAACTCGCGCCATCAACGGAATGCGGGAAACTATGAAAGCCGCCGAAAAAGTCAATGAGTCAGGCGCAAACCTGGAGGCATTGCGGGACTCCGTCCGGCGCGTGCTCAGCAGGCGTTATTTTGAGCAGGCGGCATCCGGCGAAAACTTGAAGGAGCTTGCGGTGGTGGGACGTCTCCTTTCCGAAAGCGAGAATCGGGAAATCCGCCGGGAACGGCTCGCGTTCGCGCGCGAGCGCTGGCAATTCCGGGTCACCAAGGAGGCGATGAAGGCGCTGCCCATGCTCGATGAATGGAAGAAGCAGGCAGAAGAAATGGAAGAGAAGCGAATGGAAGAGCTGAGGATCAAACTCTTCGGAAAAAAGCTTTGTGACAGCATCATTCAATGAAAAGACGAAATGAAAAAACCGCTTTTCATCGCGTGGCGCGTTCCGCATTTTGCCGCGTTGTGCCGCATGGCGTTGTCGCGTATTGCCGGAAACCACCGGTTTTTTGCCGCGTTGTACCGCCTTGTACCGCGTTGTACCGCATATCGGCATAAAAAAAAGGATTGTTTATGGTCCATGAAGCGAAGCCGCCGTCCGCGTCCCATGATTCCGCACGCACGGTCCGCATTTCGGGTTTTCCGCGCTTTGACTTTCCCAAAGCGGCTCATTACTATCCTTTCATGGAAATGCTTTATGCGCCGTGGCGGATCCAATACATCACGGCACCCAAGCCGCCGCCTTCCGGCACATCCATCTTCACCCAAATCGCCCAGTCGAGCGATGACGAGGCCAATTATGTAGTCGCCCGCGACCGCACTTGCTATGCGGTGTTGAACAAGTTCCCGTACACCGGCGGACATTTGATGGTGGTCCCTTACAAGCAAACGAAGGATTTGCACGGGCTCACGGATGAGGAAATGTGCGACCTCATGAAATTGCTGCGCCGCTGCCAGGATGCGCTCACCGAAGTGCTCAAGCCGAACGGATTCAACATCGGCATCAACCTGGGCCGCGCGGCGGGCGCGGGCATCGAGGAGCATCTGCATATCCACATCGTTCCGCGCTGGAACGGCGACACCAATTTCATGCCGGTCATCGCCAGCACGATGGTTTTGCCTGAAGCGCTCACGGATCTGGCGGGGAAATTGCGCGCCGCTTTGAACACCGCTAAGAATGGAAAAACAGTTTGAGAATTACGCTCGCCCTCACCCCGGCCCTCTCCCCGAGGGAGAGGGGGAACCATTCTGCTCCTCTCGAAGCGAAATTCGGTCACAGTTTTTCGAAGCTCCCTGTAAAATTGACCAGGACGGCAGATTGAAACATCATTTCCAAATTCTTCAGCAGCGTAGAAACGCTCTCCCTCTCCCGGAGGAGAGGGCCGGGGTGAGGGCGAGCATTACTTCAATCAGAAGAGAAAGAGCAGCACCGCGCGGAATGAGACATCTCCATAACCCAACTGGAATCTAATCCTCATGTCTTCGGAAACACTTCATTTTGAAAACGCGCGGTTCGCGCAGCAGCTTTTCAACAACGACATCCGCAACCTGCAAACGCTCGAACAGGAATTGGGCGTCAAGGCCACTTCCCGCGAAGGCTGGATCAAACTTGACGGCGAGCCGGATGCGATCGAACGCGCCAAGCAATTGTTTTTGCTGCTGGAAAATTCGCTCAAGAACGGCGGCTCGGTGCGCAACCGCGATTTTTCGCACGCGTTGAATGTCGTCACGAACGAGGGCGTCTCCGCGCTCAAGGAGATGATGTCCGAGCGCATCCAGACTTCGAGCAAGAAGGGCAGCGTTTCGCCCAAGACGGTCGGCCAAAAAAAATACGTGGACGCCATCCGGCATCACGACGTGACCTTTGGCGTCGGCCCCGCCGGAACGGGCAAAACGTATCTGGCGATGGCGATGGCGGTTTCGGCGCTGAAGGAGGAAAAAGTCAGCCGCATTGTTTTGACACGGCCGGCGGTTGAAGCGGGTGAAGCGCTTGGTTTTTTGCCGGGCGACCTTTACGAAAAAATCACACCGTATCTGCGCCCGCTTTACGATGCTTTGCAGGACATGCTTCCCGCCGAGGACATCCAAAAGCACATGGAACGAAATGTGATCGAGATCGCGCCGCTGGCCTACATGCGCGGGCGCACACTCAACAATGCGTTCATCGTTTTGGACGAGGCGCAGAACGCGACGACGGAACAGATGTTCATGTTTTTGACGCGGCTGGGGTTGAATTCAAAAGCGGTCATCACGGGAGATGAGACGCAGATTGATTTGCCGGGGCACAAGCAATCGGGATTGGTCGAAGCGCACCGGGCGTTGCACGGAGTGGAAGGCGTGGCGATCGTGGAGTTCACGCGGCGCGACGTGGTGCGGCATCCGTTGGTGCAACGCATCATCGCCGCTTACGAGGAACACCGGGGAAAGGCGCGATGACCCGAAAAAAAATCGGCACGCGGGCCTCCAGCGTAGTGCAAGAAAGGAACGCGCCGGCATTTGAAATTCCCAATCCCAAATTGGAAATCACCGGCAGAACTTCCTCACGCCGTGTCCGGCAAGAAGCTGGTTTATGGCTTAAAAACGAGCAACGCGTCCGCCCGATCAACAAGCGTTTTCTTGCCCGGATAGTTCGCCGTTTGTTGAATGATCTATTGCGGGTGGAAGACCACGATCTGGCGATTCATTTGATCGGCGAAAAGAAGATGACCGAATTGAACGAGACCATTTTGTATCACGCCGGCACGACGGATGTCATCACGTTCGATTATTCCATTGAATCCCCTGCCCTGCTTGCGGGTGAGATTTTTGTTTGCGTGGATGAGGCATTGTTGCAGGCGGAACGGTTTCGCACAACCTGGCAATCGGAATTGGTGCGTTACATCGTCCATGGCGTGCTGCACTTGCTTGGACATGATGATTTAAAAGCCGCCGCGCGCGCGAAAATGAAGCGCGAGGAGAACCGCCTTGTGCGCGAATTGGGGCAAGAGTTTGACTTGAGGAAACTGGGTGTCAAAACTAGAGTAACCGGGTGAATAAAGATTTCTGGATAAAATGGCGGGCCAACTTCTTTGCTGGCCTGGCCGTTGTGCTGCCCGGCGTGGTCTCGCTGGTGGTGATTTTCTGGCTGATCATCACCGCTTCGCGAATCACCGACACGGTGCTGATCTTTATTCCCCAGGAAATCACGCATGAAAGCGTCGGTGGCGTTGCAGGCGCGGGGCCGATGCACTGGTATTGGAGTTTGGTGGCGTTGCTGGCTGTGCTGTGCACGATCGTCATATTGACCTCGGTGGTCGGCTTGCTGGCGCGCAATTATTTCGGGCAGAAAATAATCGAATGGGTGGATGCCTCCCTGCTGCGCATCCCGTTCCTGAACAAAATTTACGGCGTGACCAAACAGGTCAATGACGCGTTCACGAGCAACAAAAGTTCGTTCAAGACGGTCGTGATGATTGAATTTCCGCGGGCGGGAACGTATTCGATCGGCTTTTTGACCAGCGAACCGGACATGCAAATCCAGGCGCACACGCCGGAAAAAGTCGTTTGCGTATTCATTCCCACCACGCCGAATCCCACGTCAGGTTTCATGGTGCTAGTGCCGGAATCACACGTGACCCGATTGGAAATGTCCGTCGCCGATGGTTTGAAATTCATCATCAGCCTCGGCGCCATCAGCCCGGATTTTGTCGCGCAGCATCGCGCAAAAGTTCCGCCGGTAATTCAAAGCGCATGACCGAAAACAGCATCGGCCTGATTTTGCGCACGCGCCCGTTGACCGATACCAGCCTCATCGTGCATTGGCTCACGCCGGAGTTTGGACGATTGGCGACGGTTGCCAAGGGGGCGCGCAGGCCGAAATCCCCGTTCGCCGGCAAGCTCGATCTGTTTTACCGCGCGGACTTCAGTTTTCAACGCAGCCGCCGCACGGAGTTGCATCAGCTTCGCGAAGTGAGCCTGCGCGAAACGCACACCGTTATCCGCAACGAACTCGATTACGTGCAGCAGGCGTCGTATTGCGCCGCGCTCATTGAGCAGACGACCGAGCTGGAAACGCCGCTGCCAGAAATTTTTTCGTTGTTCGACGGTCTCCTGAAAAATCTGCCGCGTCATCCGCCACAATCGCAAACCATTTTCGCATTCGAGATCAAACTGCTGAGCGAACTGGGCCTTCAGCCGGATTTTGAGAAGGACAAGCTCGGGCCGGACTTGAAACAGATTTTGCGCGCGCTGCTGGTGAGTGATTGGGAGGCGGTTTCACGTTTGAAATTAAGCGCGGTGCAAGTGACCGGCTTGCGCCGGTTCTTGCATGGCTTCATTCTTTTTCACCTTGGGAAAGTGCCGCTGACGAGGAGGGGAAGATGATCAGGCAGCCACCATTTCCGGCTCGACCCACTTATTATGTTCCTTGATAAGATCAACGAGGCGGTCAACGGCTTCGGCTTCGGGGATATTGAATTTGATGGGCGTTTTGCCGACGTAAAGATTGATCTTGCCGGGCGCGCCGCCGACGTAGCCGAAATCGGCGTCGGCCATTTCGCCGGGGCCATTCACGATGCAGCCCATGATGGCGATCTTCACGCCCTTGAGATGGTCTGTCCGCGCCTTGATGCGCGCGGTGACGGTCTGGAGATTGAACAACGTGCGACCGCAACTCGGACAGGCCACGTAATCGGTCTTGAACGAGCGACAGCCTGCCGCTTGCAAAATGTTATACGCGAGCCGCAACGATTGTCCGCCGCCCGATTCGCCGCGAATCAAAATCGCATCGCCAATGCCGTCCGAAAGCAGCGAGCCGATGACAACCGACGCGCGCAACAATGCAATCTTCGGTTCCAATGGGATAGGCTCAAAATTCAAACAGTCTTTCAACAAGATGGGATTATTCAATCCGAGCCGCTTGAGCTTGGCCGCGAGCAAACGGAATGCTGTGATCGCGGGGAGCGCAACGCCATCTTTCACAGTGACCAGTTGCGTTTCGCAGTTGACCTTGAAATCCACGGTCGGATCGATTTCGAAGACGTTCAGGTCTTCGTAAACGGCCTCCGGCTTCACGTCGTCGCGCGGACGGATTTTCGGCGCGACCTTGTCCCACGTCCCCTGGGTCACGACCACGCGCACGGTTTGTTCGCCGCCGCATTTGATGCCATCGGCAATTTCGATCTCCGGCGTTTTGCGGCGCTCGAAGGCGAACGGATTGTAGGAAACGTTCACTTCCGGCGTGATGGGCGTGTGATTAGAAAGCGTGGGAATCTGCCCGAGCAAATCGCGGCAAACGGCGATTTCGTTGGGCGAATCCTCCGTGAGCGAAACGCGAATGGTGTCGCCCAAACCGTCGCACAAAAGCGAGCCGATACCAATGGCGCTCTTGATGCGGCCGTCCTCGCCTTCACCGGCTTCGGTGACACCAAGATGAATGGGATAATTCCAATCCGGCCCGAGTTCATCGAGGCGAGCGACGAGCAAACGGTAACATTCGATCATCACCTTGGGATTGGACGATTTCATCGAGAACTTGAAATTATGGAAATCGTTCGCGCGGGCGATACGGGCAAATTCGAGAGCGCTTTCCACCATGCCGAGCGGCGTATCGCCGAAACGGTTCATGATGCGATCGCTGAGCGAGCCGTGGTTGGTGCCGATGCGCATGGCACGGCCCAATTCCTTGCACAGCTTGACCAACGGCGTGAATTTTTCCTCGATGCGCTTCAACTCGGCGGCGTATTGATCGTCTGTGTATTCTTTGATGGCAAATTTTTTGGAATCGGCGTAATTGCCAGGATTGACGCGCACCACCTCAACCCATTTGGCGGCTTCCATGGCGGCCTCGGGCTTGAAATGGATGTCGGCAACAATGGGAACCAAACAACCGCGCGCGCGCAATTCGGCCACGATGTTCTTCAGGTTCGCGGCGTCCTTCACCGTTGGCGCGGTGATGCGAACGATCTGGCAACCGACCGCGACCAAATCGAGCGTTTGTTGCACGGACGCCGCGGTGTCCATCGTGTCGCAAGTGATCATGGACTGCACCACGACCGGATGATCGCCGCCGATGATGACGCCGCCTCGCGCGGGATCGCCCACGACAACTTCGCGGGTTTTGCGGCGGTGAAACAAAAACGGCGATTCGCAGTAGTTCATCGCTTATTTTGCGGGTTCGTTTTTGGGAGCGAACTTGAGTTCGACCGGTTCCTTGCCGCGCGGAATCAAGTCCTGCACATCAAAGAATGCGATATAAAGCATGTAACCGATCAACACCATTGCGCAAGTGGTCTGAAGATAGCCGAGAATCCTCGCGCTGACTGGCTTGCGGCGGACGGTTTCCACCAAGGCAAGCGCAATGTGCCCGCCGTCCAAGACGGGGAAAGGCAGCATGTTGAGCAACGCGAGGTTGACGTTCATCAAGACACTGAACCAAAGCGCGAGCCGCCAGCCATCTTCATCCTGGAACAGCATGTAATAGACGCTCAAAATTTTCACCGCGCCGCCAAGATGTTGCGGTTTGATGTCCGACTTGCGATCAAACAATGCGCCGAACGTGCTGAACATCGCATCGAGACTCGAAGTGACCTGCGTCACCGGCTCTGGATGGACCAAGTGCGATGGAGGCACGTCCCATGTATTGACGCCAATGTTCGCTTTGTTCGTGACGGAACCCAGCGGAATTTCCGGCGTGACGTTGATCGTCATGCGCTTGCCCTTACGGTCGATCACAAGCTGCACCGGCTTGGTGCCGTTGTCTTCAATGTAATCTTCGACTGCCGCGGGGCTGTACATCTTGACGCCGTTGATTTCCAAAATATCGTCGCCTTGTTTCAAGCCAGCCAAGGCCGCCGGGCTGTTGGTGTACATGGAATCAATGCGGGAAATCTCAGCCGGGGC
>DASRBR010000282.1:0-9545 GCA_035653495.1 Verrucomicrobiia bacterium | reverse complement strand
TCCCGTTGTCGCCAATTCTTCAACCTTTGGACTTTCGGGTCCGGTTTTGTTTCGATCCAAGATTTGGATGGAACGCGGCATTACTAGGTCAAGCGTTGATTTGGCCATCAACATGGGACTGGAGATCGGGTGATTCGGGTTCCACTTTTCCACCACCAACGCACCGCCTTCAGCAGTGTTATCTGGATCGCTGACCACGTTCATCCCAACATCAATGTTCCAATCCGCCAAAATATCTTCCAGCCCGGTTTTGATATGATTAAAAAAGGTCGAGTATTGAAAAAGAACGAAAAGGCGGCCTCCCTGCTGCAGGTATTGGCGTATTTTAGCAAGTTCATTTTCAGGAAGAACTTTTTGCGGGCCGGCGATCACCAGCAGGTTGCAATCCGACGGGACGGTGTTCGTGCCACGAAGTTTCAAAACAGCATTGGTGATTCCGTTTTGTTCCAGCACTTCCGCAAGCTTTGAATAACCTTCCTTGCCTTCGGCTTCGATCGAAGCTTCGCCATTGTCTTCAAGAAAATAAGCTTTCCGTTGTTTCGTATTGACCACGTTCAACAATGCAGGGGTAAAACGCATTTCGCCATTGAACCCTTTGAGAGTGCGCTCGAACTCACGCTGTTTTTCGTTTTCACTTGAGACTTCGGTCAACGAATAATCCGCCAGCAGTCCTTCGGGAACGATTTTGTAACGCCCGTTGCAATCAAAAATAACCAGGTTCTTGTCTTCAGTAGAGCCGAGTTTGTATTTCGCCTTGACCTGTTGCGCCATGGCGACGTCCCGTCTAAAATCCACTGTTGAAACCGTGATTTTCGGATTGGCCAGATGATATTCATCGAGCCACGCTACTACGTTGGGATACAGCGGGTCGGTTTTGTCATAATAGACTGTGATTTTGACTTCATTGGTGATTGTCTTGAGCAGAAAATGAGTTTGCGAAGAAAGGTTCACTTCCGTTTGTCGGCTCAAGGGGAATCGCGTGTAATAACGCACGGCAAGATAGTTCACCATCGCGACCAAAGCGACCACGGCCACTATGGAAATAATGACCGAAAAGAAAATGCCCCAACGCCGCGCGGCTGAGAAACTGGTAGGTTTATCGTTTGCCATGTCAGATCATTTCCAACGGCGGCTTTCAACCACTCGCAAGGTGAGGAACAAGAACAAAAACGTCACACTCACGTAAAACACAACATGCCGGGTGTCCACCAACCCGCGCGCAAAATCGTTCATGTGATCGGTCAACGCTACGTGCGATACCAGTTCCGCCTCCCAACCGGCAGTGGCTGACAGGCTTCCTGATAGCAGCCCGACAAAGAACAGGCTGATTCCTATCGTGAGACTGATCATTGCCGCCACGATCTGGCTCTTTGTCAAGGCCGAGGCAAAACAGCCCAGTGACATGAACAATCCTCCCAGCAGAAAGATTCCTAAAAACGTGCTGCCCATCAAACCGGCATCAAATGTCTCAGGGTGTGTCATGTATTGCCGCAGGACGAGACTGCAAATCAGCGATGGAACCCACATGGACATGTAAAAAATCATGGCGGCGGTGAATTTCGCCAGCACCACCTGCAAATCGCTCACAGGAGTGGTCATGAGCGTCTCAAAAGTTCCGGAGTATTTTTCCAATGCGAAAAGCCGCATCGTAATGACCGGCGCGGCCAACAGCAGGATTCCCCAGAAATAAATGGTGGAATACCACAACTGCGTGACGGGCACCGGCGTTGCCGTGCCTTGCGACTGCACCAGCATATCCACGAAGCTTAACCCCATCAAAAAGACTGCCGCGGCGATGATGACGTAACCAGTCAACGAAACGAAAAAACTGGCCAGCTCGCGCCGGGTAAGCGTCAAATAGGCCTGCATCAAATCTCCTCCTCCTCATCCGGCCGCGTCACTCGCACATAAATATCTTCCAGCGTATGCCGGCTGCGCGTGAGTTCGCGCAAAACCCAGCCGCGTTCGCGGACGACACTGAAAATCAGCGGACGCACATCAATGCCATCGCGTGGCGTCAAGGCACATCGGATGAATTTGCCTTCAGCCGGTGACATGTCAGAATACGCGATTTCGGCGATTTCTTCCCAGCAGGTTTGCAATTCGTCGCGTGGCGCGGCGATTTCGGCGATGACCTGGCTGTTGCTGGTCATGATTTTTTGAAGGTTATCGGGAGTGTCTGCGGCAAGGATTCGGCCCGCGTGCAAAATCAACACGCGCGTGCAGGTCATTTCGACCTCCGGAAGAATATGCGTTGAAATCAAAACCGTGTGGTTCCGGCTCAAATCTTTGATGAGCTGGCGAACGGAGCGCATTTGGTTCGGGTCCAGTCCGATCGTCGGCTCGTCCAAAATAATCAATTCCGGCTCGTGCACCAGCGCGTCCGCCAAACCCACCCGCTGGCGATAACCTTTGGAAAGTTGCCCGATGATTTTGCGGCTAACATCGCCCAGTCCGCATTGCTCGATAACGGTGTCCAAGCGCTCGCGCGAACGTTTCCATGAAAGTCCCTTCAAGCGCGCTCGGAACTTGAGATATTCGCGCACACGCATGTCCTGATACAAGGGATTGTTTTCCGGCATGTAGCCAATCCGCCGCCGCACTTCGTCAGCCTCGGTAAAGACATCGAAACCTGCCACGCGAGCGGTGCCGGAAGTCGCTGGAAGATAGCAAGACAGGATGCGCATGGTCGTCTCTTGCCGGCGCCGTTGCTGCCCAGCAACCCGACAATCTCCCCCCGTCCAACAGTGAAGGAAATATCCGCCACAGCGGTATGGCCGGCATACCGCTTTGTCAGATGGGAGACTTCTATCATCGTTCCGTTTTCCATCAGTCTTGCAAAATGCAGTGTATCCAGAACCTCTTGAGTGAGCCAACAAAAACTATGGGATTCTTGAGCTTAAGCCGCGGATTGAAAATCAAACTTCTCATTGGACGGGCAATTCCACTTGCCCGGGCACGAGAAACGTAAAGCGCCCTCGTTTTTGCGGCTGCAACACGCTCAATTGAACGGTGTCACCCGGCTTCTTCGTGAAAACGAGCTTCGCCGCGCTTATCATGTCCGGTGGAGTTTGTCCTTCAATGCTGCTGACCAAACAGCCTGCCTGCAGATTATTTGCCGCAGGCGACTTGGCATCCACGTCCGCCACGATGAACCCATTTGCTGAATCCAGTCCGAAATAACCGGCGAGTTGGGCGTCCATTTTTTGCAAGGTCACACCGATCCGCTTTTCGATGAGCGCCGCGTTGAAAAAGTCCTTTTCAAGAACCAAGTGAACTGTGATTTCGCGGGATTCATTTCCAGTTTTAACCGCGAGCACAACGTCCTGCTTTTCGCTGTTCACAAGTTCCTGATTAAAATCGATCAATCCTCTCGGCGGATGGCCATTCACTCGCACGATCTGGTCGCCAGGCTTCAATCCCGCTTTATCAGCCGGGCTGTTGGATTCAACGGTTGTGACCATCAAAGGAAGAGAGACCGGTTTCACGCGCGCGCCGAACCAGAGCTGCTTGCTGGAAAGTTCCGGCGTGACAATTTCGGAAAGTGCGGCGTTTACAAGCTTGATGGGAATCGCAAACCCGATGCCCTGCGCTTTCGAGAGAATGGCGACGTTCAATCCGATGAGCTCGCCCCGCAAATTAACGAGTGGCCCACCGCTGTTGCCAGGATTGATCGAGGCATCGGTCTGAAGCCAGTTTGGCACGTCCAATTGATCGTTTTCCTTTGGCGCGGAGCGGCTTTTGGAACTGAGAATCCCGCGACTAACCGATCCGCCAAGACCAAATGGATTTCCAAGCGCCAGGACGGTTTCACCCAGCAGCAAATCGTCATCTTGCGCGAATTTCACTGCGGCGAAATGTTCGCCCGGTTTGCATTTCAATTTCAGCAGGGCCACGTCGGTTTTCGGGTTGGATGCAATCAATTTTGCTTCGTACGGTTCGCTCTTGTTGTTGAGCTTGACCCAGATTTTATCCGCGCGTCGAACGACGTGATCGTTCGTAAGCACGTAACCGTCCTCGTCTATGATCACACCCGAGCCGAGGCTGAGTTGCGAATGCGGGGCTTGCTGGCTGTGATACGGATTAAAGAATTGTCGCAAAAGGTCTTCAAAAGGGTCGCGAATTTGGATGATGGTCTCTGTGGCAATATTGACGACGCTCGGCATCACCCGCTCGACTGCCTCGACCGTTGCATCCCGCCGAATGTCAAGTTCGTCTGACGCCGCAACCTCAACACTTTGTGCCAGCAACAGGCAGAGTCCTGCCGCGCAAATCATCAAACGATTGGATACTGATCGCATAGACAACTGGACAAATCGGGCAGGCGTTTGTTCAATTCCGGGCCTTTGACTCATAATGGCTTGCCGGTTTTTACGCACCCGGACTTGACTTTGCAAACACCCGGCTGCAAAAGCATTGCCAAGTGTCCACAATTTCCGCCAATTTTTATGCGCGCTGGCGCACGCGCGGGTTGCCGGGCCAAACCTTGCAGGAAGGCCCGGATTCCGTTCCGCCGGAGTTTCTGCTCCAGGCAATCTGGCAGCAGCAACGGCTCCGGCGCGATCAACTCAAGACCTTGGACGGTCAAACCGTGCGCATCCTTCATCCCGGTTTTAAAAATCATGAAGCCGGGCCCGATTTTCGCGGCGCCGTTGTGCAGATTGGCACGGAAACTTCGCGTGTGGGCGATGTGGAAATCGATTTGCGCTCCGCTGGCTGGCGGGCGCACGGGCACGATGTCAATCCAGCGTTCAAGCAAGTGATCTTGCATGTGGTCTGGGATGGTGAGCGCGCCGTTGCCACGGGCTTGCCTGTGGTTGCATTGCGCGGGATGCTGGATGCGCCGCTGGGCGAGTTGAGTGCGTGGCTCAGCCATGATTCCTTGCAGTCGCTGCCCGAGAGCCTGCAGGGAAAATGTTGCGCGCCCTTGCGTGAGCTGCCGCCAGCGAGCTTGACCGCCCTGCTGCAACAAGCAGCGCAAGTGCGCTCGCAGGCGAAGGCGCATCAATTGGCCGCGCGCGCCCGCGAAGCAGGTTGGGAGCAAGCCTTGTGGGAAGGGCTCTTTCGGGCGTTGGGATACAAACAAAATGTCTGGGCCATGCAACGTCTTGCCGAGTTGCGTTCGCGCTGGACGGTTTCCTCGTACGATCCGCTGGTTTTTCAAGCGAGATTGTTCGGCATCAGCGGATTGTTGCCTGCGGAATTGACGCGCGCGCAGGCCGCCACCGACAATTATCTCCGGCGCGTCTGGGACCAATGGTGGCGAGAGCGCGAGCCATTCGCCGACTGCATCCTCCCGCGCGAATTGTGGCGCTTCAACAATCTGCGTCCGGCGAACCATCCCCAACGACGCATCGCGCTTGCCGCGCACTGGCTTGCCACCGGCGACCTGCCAGCGCGATTGGAAAAGTGGTTCACCGCGAATATCCCGGATGAAGAATTGGCGAATTCGTTGTTGCGAACGCTGCAAGTCGAACGCGATGAATTCTGGTCGTGGCATTGGACTTTTCGTTCGGCTCGATTGCCGCGCCCGCAACCGATGCTCGGCGCCGCGCGAGTGACGGATTTGGCGGTGAACGTCATTCTGCCGTGGTTTTGGATGCGCGCCGCGGAAGGAAAAAATGAGCGGCTTCAGCGCGTCGCCGAACATCGTTACCTGAACTGGCCGGCGGCGGAGGACAACAGCGTTTTGAAACTGGCGCGGCAACGATTGCTCGGCGGAATGAAGGCAAGCACCCTTCAAGGCGCGGCGGCGCAACAAGGTTTGCTGCAAATCCTCCGCGATTTCTGCGAGCACTCGAACGCGCTCTGCGAGAATTGCGCATTTCCCGAACTGGTGAAGAGTTTTGCGGATTCGGCAAATTGACAATCTTGCGGGAAAGAGGAACGGTTTTGACATGGGAAAAAGAGGCGCGGCAAGGTCCCGAAAATCCAAAAGTAAATTTGAGAACGCCATTGTCCGAGGCGAACTCGTGCGACGAAAAATGATGACTCAGGAGGGTGGGAGCAAATCGCTCGAAGACACGGCCAACTTGCTCGGCAAAAACAAGCGCTCGCTCATCAATCTGCATCGACGGGGCAGGTTGATCGCATGGCGAAACGGCGAAGTGTTGCATTTTCCGATGTGGCAATTTCTCAGGAAACGTCCCTTGCGCGGCTTGGACAAGGTGCTTGCCAAATTGAGCGCGCCCAACGTTTTGGACGAGTGGGGCATGATTGGGTTTTTTCTCTTGAGCCATGGATTGCTGGGCGAGCGGCGTCCAGTGGATTTGCTTCGCAAAAATAAATTGAAACCGGTGCTGAAAGCGGCTGAGGCGTATGGCAGTTGAATCGGCGCGTGTTTCCTCGCGGCTTCCGCCGCGCAATTTCGATCGCATGACGGTCCCCGCCAGTCATCAACGCGCCCGCACGTGGTTCCGGGTGCATCAATCGCGCTTTTCCGCGCTGCATTTTTCGCTGAACAGCATCCATCGGTTTTCGCATGACGATTGTCCCTGCCCATTTCTTTATCTTGCGGAGGATGTTGAAACCTGCCTCTTCGAAGCCTTTGGCGACAAGACTTACGAGCAGCAGAAAATCATTCCGCGCTCGCTCTGGAAGGTGAATTGCGTGACAGGTGTCCGCGTACCGAAACTTCAACTCTGCGACCTGACAAAACGTGAAACGCTCCGCGTTCTTAACCTCGATGTACGCGCGTTGATGAATAATGATCTTGCCGCTCCGCAGGCGTGGGGACTGGCGATCCAAAAGCATCCTGCAGCATTTCAAGCCATCACATTCAAAAGCAGGTTCAATGGAAAAAGTTGTTTGGCGTTGTTTCGTCGCGACGGCATCGACAAGCAATTGAGCGAAGTTCGTTTTGGCAGTCTTATGAAAAATGGGCCTGCGGTGAACTGGCTGGACAAACACAAAGTCAGCCTTTTTTGAAATTTCGATCTCGCTCCCGGCCAAGCCATGGTTTGAAACTTTGCAATTCATTCAGCTCCAATAATGATAATTGATGTCGGGAAACAGATTGTCCATTGCTTCAATCCGCACGAGCCACGATTCATCCACCTTGCTCTCCTTGAGCTGTTCGTAAATCGCGATGAAGCGCAGAAGATGGTCTTTCACCCGTTTGCGGGCGTAATCGGGACTCGTGCCGGTGCGCAGGATGAACGGCCAGTCGCTCGCTTGGGCCAACAGCAATTCGCGTCCGGCTTGTTTCAGTGCGCGCAACGCCAAACCGCTCGCGTGCGGAAATTGCCGCGCCAGTTCGGTCATTCGCTCCTGCGCGATATTTAGGTGCGGATAAATCCATTCGTTCGTTTCATTCAGCCACACGCTCCAATAACCTTCCGAACCCCAGCTTGAAGCGCCGGGCCGCGCGATTTGCTGTGTCGGTTGCCGATTCAAATATTCATGCGGCGTGGTCAACCGGATGACTTGCTGGTCGTAAATTGTCTTGCGGACAAAGTAATCCAGGAACTCCGGCCCTTCGTACCACCAATGTCCGAACAACTCCGCGTCATAAGGCGAAACAAGGATCGGCGGGCGGTCCATGATTCCCGCGAGCCGTTGAATTTGCTTGATGCGTTCGCCAAGAAAATGCCCGGCATGTTCCGCCGCCATCTTCAACGCCGCGTCGCGGTCATAAACCAGTTTTTCCGGAGCATCTCCGGTGATGCGATGATACTTGAGACCGGTAAAACCGCGCTGGCTCAAATCCGGCAGATACGGTCTGACGTAATCAAAATCCAAATCAAACCCGATATCGCGGTAAAAATCGCGGTAATGGACATCGCCGGGATAACCTTCATGCTTGCTCCAGACTTGCCGCGCGGAATCGAGGTCGCGCCCGAACGCCGCGATGCAGTTGGGCGTGAAAATCGGCGCGAAGACACCGTAACGCGGACGCGGACGCGCATGCAGAATGCCGTGTGTGTCGATGATGAACCAGCGGATATTCGCTTCCTGCAAAATGTTTTCCACGCCTTCGACGTAAGCGCATTCAGGCAGCCAGATGCCGCGCGGATCGCAACCGAAACAACTGCGATAATGATCTCGCGCCACGAGGATCTGCGCGCGGATGGAAGGGGGATGGTTCGCGAGCAACGGCAACAGCGCGTGTGTGGCCGCCGTGGTGATGATTTCCAGCTTGCCATGCTCCTGGAATTTGCGGAATGCGCCGACGAGATTGCGGCCATAAGCGAACCATGTGTTGCGCGTGTTATTGAAGCGATGATGATACATCCAAGCGAGCGGACGGAATGCATCGTCCCAATGCGTGCGATGGATTTCCTTTTCGGCGAGTTCAATAAGTCCGTCGAGATGCCGCTGGTAACGATCTTGCAACAAGGGATCGAGCAGCATCGAGCAGAGCGTGGGAGAAAGCGTAAGCGTGAGGCGGGTGTCCATGCCATCGCGCAGCCAGCCGTCCATGATCTGGATGAGCGGGATGTAGGTTTCCGTGATGGCTTCGAAAAGCCAGTTTTCCTCCAGGAATTTTGGATGCTCCGGATGGCGCACGAACGGCAGATGCGCATGGAGAATGAGGGAAAGATAGCCTTGCATGATCTAGACAAGACCAACATCCAACGCCGAACACCGAATGTCCAACATCGAATTTAGCGCGTGGAACATCCCGCCATTCATTTGATGTTCAGCGTTCGATGTTGGAAGTTGGATGTTTCCTTTCATTCCCTTGACGCCCATTCCATTCACTCATCCAAATATTGGTCCACCCATTTCGCGAGCGCGGCGGTTTTGAACAATATAACGAATCCGATCCAAAGCGGAATCGAAAGATAAAGAAAGCGCCAGCCATTGATATGAGTGTGATCGCGATGATGCTTGAGCCATTCCAACGCAAGGTTCAAAATCCCAATGACGAAAAATCCCGCGGCCACAAGCCGCACGATCGATGCTGCGATGCGAGAGTAAAGGCTCATCGAGTTTGAACTTGATGTTTGATGGAAACGCGGCGCGAAGAAAAGAAATTATTTTTTGACCATGAAAGAGCCCTGGCTTCGACCTCTCGAACCCATGCCGCCTTTTCATCATTGTAGGCGTGCGAATCGTTCGGGTGCAGGTCACGCGCACGCCGTTTTTCTTTCTCATACTCGAGCGTAATTTCAGGATGCGTCCGCAAAAAATCTCTGAACGCAAGGTGACGTTCGGCCTGAGGCGAACCCGTCTGGAAAAAATGAAGTTGGACCAGGCGAACGCCGCTTTCGCCTGAAAGCGTGCAGTAGCGTCGCCCATCAATGCCAACTTCTCCATGCCATTGATAGCCGAGTTCCTCAAGTTTTGCCTGTTGCGCGTCCAACGCAGCCAGGTCCGTCACCAACGGCATCAAATCAATGATCGGTTTGGCAGCAAGCCCCGGTACTGCCGTGGACCCGATGTGATACACAGCCACAAGCGCTGGATCAAGCACGCTCAACAGTTCGGCGTGCATCGCGGCGATCCTGGGCCAATCGGGATTCCACGCAACCAGATTGACTGGAATCGGTTTCGGTATGGGATTTTGCCGGGTCACTTCAAGGCAGGTGGTTGTTCAAACA
>DASRBR010000281.1:0-3848 GCA_035653495.1 Verrucomicrobiia bacterium | reverse complement strand
CGATCAATTCGCGCACCAAGCCACGATAACCATGCACCGCGCCGATGAGCATTGCTTGCGCGGTGTTTTTGCCGATGATGGCGCTTTCCTCGGTGATTTTGATGCGCGGCAACAGCGCGGTTTTTTCGTGCAGATAATCGGTCATGACCGCAAGTCCCGGCGCGATGATTCCGCCTACATAATTCCCCCGTCGATCGACAACGTCGAACGTCACCGCCGTGCCGAAATCCACCACCACCGACGGCGCGCCGAAATGATGCTTCGCCGCGACGGCGTTGGCGAGGCGGTCGGGCCCGATGGTGTTCGGCTTGGGATAATCGATGCCAACGCCGCGAAGCGTTTTCGGGCCGAGCACAAGCGTATCCAAATGCCACGTTCGTTTGACAGCGCCGACGGCAAAGGGCGTGGCGCGCGGAACAACGCTGCACAACGCCGCGCCTTCCAATGCGGCGCGACCAACAAATTTCCGCGCCAACTTTTCCCCGCGGCCATCGAACCAATTTGCCGTGGGAATGTTGGTTTGCTTGAGGACGCGTTTGGAATTCGCAAGGCCCAGATGTGTGTGCGTGTTACCGATGTCGAGGAGCAGTATCATGGTTATTTTTCTATGGTCACGTCGCCGCCGATGATGCGTTCGAGACGGCCATGCTGTGTACGAAGCAGCAGCGCGCCGTCCGTGTCCAAGGATTCCGCCGTGCCCCGGATGGTGCGTTCGCCGATGCGAATGGACACATGCCGGCCGAGCGTCGAGCAATGCGCCTCCCATTCGTTGGCGACATTCTCAAACTGCCCGGCGCAAACGCGCCCGTAATCGCGGTCGAGTTCCCGCAAAATTTTCACGGCAAGTTCCGCGCGATTTTGGCGTTGGCCGGTTTCGATGCGCAACGAAGTCGCCAGCTTGCGCAAATCCGCCGGAAATTCAGTCGCGCTCAAATTCACATCGATGCCAACGCCGAGAATCACATACTTAACGCGGTCCGGCTCGGCGCTCAATTCAGTCAGGATGCCCGCGGTTTTTTTGCCGCGCAACAGGATGTCGTTGGGCCATTTGATTTCGGGCGCGAGGCCGGTTTGCGCTTGGATGGCGCGAAACAGCGCGGTGGCGGCGGCGATGGTCACTTGCGTCACGTTTGCGGGACGTATCGGCGGACGCAACAAGATGGAAAACCAAAGTCCCTTGCGCGCCGGCGAAATCCATTTGCGCCCGAGCCGCCCGCGACCGCGCGTTTGCGATTCGGCGAAAACGACCACGCCTTCGCGCACTTCGTCTCGCGCCAGTTTTTCCACCACGTCATTGGTCGAGGTGGTTTCCTCGAACACGTGGATGTCGCGCCCGATGACCTGCGTCGGGCCCAGCGCGGCGAGCAAATCGTCCGCGTGCAACAAATCCGGCGCGCTGAGCAGGCGATAACCGAGATGCGGGCCGGCCTCGATCTCGTAGCCAAGCACGCGCAATTCCTGGATGCGTGCCCAGACGGCGGCGCGGCTGACGCCAAGTTTTTGCGAAAGCTCCGTGCCCGCGACGCCGCCCTCGCCCGCGCTGCGCAACGCCGCGAGAATTTGCGTGTCAATGGTCATGACTCCTCAAAATCCAGCCCAATGTCCACCGCGCGTGCGGAATGCGTCAATACGCCGACTGAAATAAAATCCACGCCGGTCTCCGCGATGCCGCGAACGGTTTTCAGATTCACGCCACCGCTGGCTTCGGTTTTTGCGCGACCGCCAACCATCCGCACCGCTTCCCGCAATTGTTCAAGGTTCATGTTGTCGAGCAGAATGAAATCCGCGCCTGCAGCCAGCGCCTGTTCGACCTGTTGCAACGTGTCCGCTTCAACTTCGATTTTCAATTTCGGGAATTGCGCTCGCGCGCGTTGGACGGCCACGGCAATGGCGTTCGGCGATTCATTTCGCAATGCGGCCAGATGGTTGTCCTTGACGAGCACCATGTCAAAAAGGCCGATGCGATGGTTATGCCCGCCGCCGCAGGCGACCGCGTATTTTTCAAGACGCCGCCAACCAGGCGTGGTTTTGCGCGTATCGAGAATTTTTGCGCGCGTGCCGTCAATCGCAGCGACAAATTGCGCCGTCAAAGTGGCCACGCCGGAAAGGCGCTGGACGAAATTGAGCGCAACGCGTTCCGCGGAAAGAATTGCGCGCGCCGGCCCTTCAATGCGCATCAACTCCTGCCCCGCTTTTGCCGGTTCGCCATCGGAAACCAATTTACTGATTTTGACTGCGGGAGAAAGCTCCTTGAAAGTGGCTTCGGCCAGGGCCAATCCTGCAGGAACAAGGTCCTCTCGCGGTTTCATCGCCGCTCTTGCCATGGCCTTTTCCGGGACGGTCGCCAAAGTCGTCACATCGCCGCTACCGAGGTCCTCGGCGAGCGCGAGTTGAACGGCGCGGCGGATTTCATCGCTGGTCAATTCCATCCAAACAGCATGGAGCATGCGCGCCGTGTGTGAAGAAAAAAATGCGGAAAGAACCGACAGTATAAAGAACGAAGGAATGAGTCTCGACAGAATCAACTGAATGTAAGGAACGGAAGAAGAACCCAGGACGGCAGCTGATCGGTTTCATTCTCATAATTCTGTTCATTCTGTCAAAGTTCCCCACGCAATTTATTCTTTCCTATTTGCGGCGGTTGACGTTTATTCGCGCTGCAGATTGATGATTATGAAAATTGTTCTGGCATATTCGGGCGGGTTGGACACTTCGGTGCTGCTCTCGTGGATCAAGGAGGAATACAGCGCCGAAATGATCGCATTTTGCGCCGACATCGGGCAGGAGGAGGAACTCAAGGGGCTCGACAAGAAGGCCATGAAAACCGGCGCGTCGAAGATTTACATCGACAATCTTCAGGAAGAATTTGCTCGCGATTTCATTTACCCGATGATTCGCGCCGGGGCGATTTACGAAGGCCAATATTTTCTTGGCACGAGCATCGCCCGTCCGCTCATCGCAAAGCGCATGGTCGAAATCGCGAAAAAGGAAAAAGCCGACGCCATCGCGCACGGCGCGACCGGCAAGGGCAACGACCAGGTCCGCTTCGAACTGACCGCAGCCGCGCTTGCCCCGGAGTTGCAAGTCATCGCGCCGTGGCGTGATGCCAGTTATCGCAACGAATTTCCCGGCCGCGCCGAGATGATCGCCTATTGCGAGAAGCGCAAAATACCTGTCCAGGCCAGCGCGAAAAAGCCGTTCTCGATGGACCGCAATCTTCTGCACATTTCTTACGAAGCGGGCATTCTCGAAGACCCGTGGTTCGACGCGAGCGATAAAAAATATCGCGGCTATTTCAACACGCTTTCCGTCTTTCCCGAAGACGCGCCGGACAAGCCGGAATTCGTCGAGCTTGAATTTGAGAAGGGCGATTGCGTGGCCGTGAATGGAAAAAGTTTGTCGCCGCTCGGCGTGATGAAGGCATTGAACAAGCTCGGCGGCAAACACGGCGTTGGCCGCGTGGACATGGTGGAAAATCGTTTTGTGGGCATGAAATCGCGCGGCGTTTATGAGACGCCCGGCGGCGCGATTTTGCATTTTGCGCATCGCCAGATGGAATCGCTCACGATGGACCGCGAAGTCATGCACCAGCGCGACGCGCTCATCCCGAAATATGCCGAACTGGTCTATAACGGTTTCTGGTATTCGCCCGAGCGGCTTGCGCTGCAGGCTTACGTCGAGGAATCGCAGAAAAATGTCAGCGGCACCGTGCGCGTGAAATTATACAAGGGCAACATCATCACTGCCGGCCGGAAATCGCCCGTGAGCCTATACAATCCACACATCGCGACCATGGAAGCCGACCCGACCAAGGCCTATAACCAGGACGACGCCACCGGCTTCATCCG
>DASRBR010000280.1:0-5851 GCA_035653495.1 Verrucomicrobiia bacterium | reverse complement strand
AACCAGAAAAGTTGCGGGAACAGGCAGTTGCACGAAACCATCGTAATCCACGCCCAGTTATATGGACCTGTGACCCGTTGCCAGAAGGTGAAGCGTTCGTAAGGATTGCCGCTGTACCATGCGATGAAAAATTCCATGCCGTAGGCGTAAGCCACGATGGAACTGGTCGCGAGCGTCACTTTGCACATGAGTTCGACATGCCGGACGGTGATGATTTCTTCCAGGTGAAGCAGGCGACGCAAGGGGACGAGCAGCGACAGCACCATCCCGAAACCGGAGAACACAGCGCCCGCGACGAAATAGGGCGGGAAGATGGTCGTATGCCATCCGGGCAATTGCGAGACGGAGAAGTCCAACGACACGATGGAGTGCACCGACAACACCAGCGGCGTCGAAAGCCCGGCGAGGATCAGGTAAGCTTTTTCGTAATTGCTCCAGTGGCGGTTCGACCCGGTCCAACCGAGGGCAAACAGACCGTAACCAAACTTTCGCGCTTTTGTCTTGGCGCGGTCGCGCATCACCGCAAGGTCGGGAATCAAACCCATGTACCAAAACAGCACCGACACGGTGAAGTAGGTGGAGACTGCAAACACGTCCCACATCAAAGGCGAACGGAATTGGGGCCAGATGCTCTGCTGGTTCGGGATCGGGAACAGCCACCATCCAAACCAGATGCGGCCGATGTGAATCAGCGGGAAAATGCCGGCGCACATGACGGCGAAAATCGTCATGGCTTCGGCTGCGCGGTTGATGGAGGTGCGCCAGCGCTGGCGCAGCAAAAAGAGAATTGCCGAAATCAGCGTTCCGGCGTGCCCGATACCGATCCACCAGACGAAGTTAACGATTGGCCAACCCCACATGACCGGATGTCCATTGCCCCATACACCCACCCCTACAGACATTTTGTAGAGAACCAGCCCGAAGCAGACCGTCATCATGATGACGCTCGGGAAAAAGGCCATCCACCACCACGCGGGGGTCTTGCCCTCGGCAACGCCGGCGATGGCATCGGAAATCCAGCCTATTGGCCGCTGATTCGCGATCAATGGTTCGCGTTGCAATGCCGGAGGCGGCGCTTTCACCGGGATTCCGGCTACTGCGAGCGGAGCCCTTTCCATTGCTTTATCCATTGCGACGTCAGACATCAGCTCGCTCCTTTCTCGGAACCATTCGGTTCGGCGTGAGCGGATTCGCCGCCTTCTTTAAACGGATTGACATGATTGGCCTTGATGAATTCATCCGCGCTGTGCGGCATCTCGTAAGCATCCGGCATCGCGGGATTGGGATTGCGAATGCGCGCGAGATAAGTCGTGCGCGGTCTCGTGAACAGAAAATCAAGGACTTTATAAGTGCGGTCCTGCGCCTTCTGTTTTGAGACTGCGCTTCCGGAATCGAGGAGATTGCCGAACACGATCGCATCCGCCGGACACGCCTGCTGACAGGCCGTCTTGAACGAATCGCGCGGGACTGTGACGTCATCGGACGCACCAGCCTTCACTTTTTGCGCAATCTCCGCGTGCTGGATGCGTTGAATGCAATAACTGCACTTCTCCATGACCCCGCGCATGCGGACGGTGACGTCCGGGTTTTTCACCAGCATGAGCAGTTCCCATTGGTCTTCAGGCTGGCTGCCGCGGTCCGGGTTTTTCAGCCAGTCCAGCACGCTCGCCTGGTTGCCAGTCGGCACCAACGGCGTGGTGTAGACGGGCCCCTGCAATTGCGGAAGGGTGCGGCGGTTGTAATCGAAAAAGTTGAAGCGCCGAACTTTGTAAGGACAGTTGTTGGAACAATAACGCGTGCCGACGCAACGGTTATAAACCATCACGTTCAAGCCTTCGTAATCGTGCGTGGTGGCGTTGACGGGACAGACGTTTTCACAAGGAGCGGCTTCGCAATGCTGGCAAAGCATCGGCTGGTTCGCGACCTGGATTTCGTCTTCCTTGTCGGGATCGCCGGTAAAATAACGGTCGATGCGGATCCAGTGCATCTCGCGGTTGTTCGCGACTTGATATTTGCCAACGATGGGAATGTTGTTCTCGCTCTGGCAGGCCATCACGCAGGTCGCGCAGCCAACGCAGGAATTCAAATCGATGGACATCCCCCACTGATGACGATTGCTTTTTACGGCATCGAACGGATTGGGATACATCGGCCGGTTCCCGCCGGGTGGCTCTTCCGTGTTGTATTCCGTCGCAAATCCCGGATGCTCGCGATAGCCCTTGAGCGTGGCTTCACGAATGACCGGGCGGCCTTCCATTGCGCCATGGTCCTGTGTCACCGATAAGGAGTGCTTCTCGCCGGTATCGGAAATCTTTGCGCCGCGCGCGATGTGAAGCGCCTTCGTCGTGCGTAATTTGTAGGCATCGTAACCGGAATTGGTCCCAATGCGCCCCGTTGCGGTGCGTCCGTAACCCAAGGCAAGCGCGATGGTGTTGTCCGCCTGACCGGGTTGCCACCAAACGGGCCCCTCGATGGTGCGCCCATCCAATTCAAGCTTCGCCCAAACCGCCCTGATGCGGTTGTTTTCCTTGTTCTCCGTGTAAAGACCAAGCTGCTTCGCCGTGGTGACACTCAGCAGAATGACATTTTCCCAGGTCATTTTGGTGAGTGGATCCGGCAATTCCTGCAACCAGCCGTTGTTGTTGAAGCAGCCATCATCCACCTTGGAATCGCGATGGAAGACAACTTCAAGATTGTCCTTACTCGGCGCTTCAATCTTCAAAGGCCCGGTGGCAATCGCTGAATTGACCGCGGATGCATCAAAGTTTGCATCAACCGGCTGCGCGGCGCTGTTTGCCTGAAAACCGTCATGCAAAAATTTCTTCCAATCTTCCTCGTTTTTGCTTGCGATGCTTCGGAACGTCTCGCGGACGATTTCGTATGGCGAAGTGACTTTCATTCCCGCAATGCGCGCTATGACTTCCAACTCCGTCAAACCACCGAAGAGCGGCTCTATGAGGGGCTGGATTGGAACGAGCGTGCCGTCCGCAGTGCGCGCGTCGCCCCACGATTCGAGGAAGTGGGCAAGCGGCAACGACCAGCCTTCCTTCGGAAAACTTTCGTCTTCGGAGTAACCGAGCCGAATAATGGTCTTAGCTTTTGCTTGCGCGGCTGCCCAATTCAAATCTGCGGGAGCATTGTAAACCGGATTGCCGCCAAGGATGACCAGCGTGTCCACTTTGCCGTCGTTCAATGCCTTTGCGAGCTCTTCAATGGAACCAGCTTGCGGTTCGGGCGCAGGCAACAGCACAAGTGTTTTGCCTGTGTTGCCCAACGCGGAATTGATCGCATGCGCCAGCAAATGGACCGCAAGCGGCTGCCGATGGCCGGCGACCACAATGCATTCACCCTTGTTCACCAGCAAATCCTTGGCGCATTCGACAATCCATTTTTCGTTCTCCGCAATGGCTTTTGAGCCGGCCATCTCCTGCACATTCGCACCCAAATCCCCCTGCCCTGCCTGTTTGAGGATCTCCACTGCCAAACGCGCAGCAACAGCCGGAACCAAACCGGTCGCAATACGCAAACGATGGTCGGAATTGACGCCAGTCAATGTCATCAGACCTTCGACCGTGTACAACCGGCTCATTGAATCCGACGCCTTCTCCATCTTCCGGCCTTTGGCGAACCGGAAAATATTTTGATAGGCATTTTCCTCAGTGCCGATGAAATCGCAATCCAGCGAAACAATCACCTTCGCCTGGTCGAGCTTGTAATAGGGCGCGACTGGCTTTCCAAATGCCTTGCTCGCCGCCTGGCGATGGATGTCAAAATCTACCGGCTCATATTCATGCCAGCCGGATTGCGGCAATTTTTCCTTCAGCTCTTTCTGCAAACGCAGGCGTGAAGGCGAACTTGTTTGACCTGCGAGAAAATAAAGTCCTGCGCCGCCATTGGCCTGAGCTTTCTTGGAAATGTCGTCAAGCGCGGTTAATGCATCCACGCTCGTGGCCGTAGAACCATTTTTCGCAAAACGCGTGGCGCGGTCAGGATCATATAGGTCGAGGATCGAGGCCTGTGTATAACGGTCCGTGCCGCCGTTGCTGTCCGGATGCTGCCCGTTGCCTTCGAGCTTGGTGGGACGGCCATCATTGGATTTGGCGAGCAGCGGAATGGCCGTCGTGCGCGTCGGCCTGGCCGTCGCATAATATTTGGCGACGCCATGCACGTAGCCTTCCGGCATTTTCGAGAAAGGATAAATCTTCTCCACAGGCCTGCGGCAGCCTGTAAGTCCGAAACCGGCCAGCAGGAACGATGCGCCCATCAACTTCACGAAGGAACGGCGGGTGACCGGGTCCGTCAACTCGCTTGCGCCGGATGGAAACTCGCGCTCGACCCATTGCCGGAATTCCGGCGTGTCGGCGAGCTGGTCAAGGCTGCGCCAGTATTTGGGGCCGGTGTCCGGCACCGGACAAGGAGGAGGAATGGTTTTCATCGGTGACACGTGGAGCAGTTCTGCATGGATTCAACCTTCCAATCGTGAACGAACTTCGCGCCGTTCACGCGCTGTTTCTCGGCGTTGATTTCCGGGTTGTCGCTCCATTTCCAATCGAGGTCAGTGATTTTATCCGGCGGACGAAGATGCGCGGCGGGATCGCGATGGCAATCAAGGCAGAATGACATGGTCAGAGGCTTGGCTTGGGCGACTTCGTCCATGTGATTGATCTGGCCATGGCATTCGACACAGCTCACGCCGCGGTTCACATGCACCGAATGATTGAAATAAACGTAATCAGGGAGCTTGTGGATCTGCACCCAGGGAATTGGCTTTCCGCTTGCGTAGCTGTCCCGCACAAGCGCCAGCCGGGGGTCATCCTTGAGCACCTGGTTGTGGCAGTTCATGCAAACCGAACTGGCGGGAATGTTTGCATACCACGATTTTTCAACGGCGTTATGGCAGTAACGGCAATCAACACCCAGTTGCCCGGCGTGAATGGCATGGGAAAACGCCACCGGCTGCAGCGGCATGTAACCCACGTCCGTGTACTTATTGGTGAAATAGTACCAACAACCCGCTGTTACTCCCGTTGCCGCGAGTAGCACTGCCACGATGACCATCGCCGGCAGCCGGTTTGTCCACTTGGGGAAGATGTCAGACATCTTTCAAATATATTTTTGCAGCCGCAATGTAATTCCCGCGGGTTCCAGCTTTAAACCAAAGCCCAAATCACGAAAGGTGTGATTCTTGCCATCGGCAGCCAGCCGTCAACCGTTTTTTCCAACTATTTCCCAATGCGCCGAACAGCCGGCGGACCCATTTGGAGCCGCGAAACCAGCTTCCCCGCTGACTGTCTGTCGTGAAGTTAAAACCCACTTGTAAAGCTTCGCAAGAAAGTTTGTGAAATTTTTCACGAATTAGGAAAGATTGATACGAGTCATAAGTTATGCTGATGCATAGAAATGGATTTGGAACCCTATTCTGAAAACTTCTTTTGGATGGCGAACCATTAGAGGTGTTGCTGTTAACTTTCGGCGGATTTGAGACAAACAGATGCCTGCAGTCGCTGGGTGCAACTCCAATCACAGTTGCAGTCGCGTCCGGTCCATTTACTTAATTTAAATTTGAATCTTTTTCTGCTGGGGGCGTTTATAGAACAGTGCCTGGCATGAACCGTTAAGTGGCGAACAAAACTATTCGCGTTCATTGCGATCTGATTTTTTTGTTTTCCTCCAATCACAAAGTCCACGAGATGGCACTCAGCAACAAGTTGGAATTGGGCCGTGCGCAAATAGTCATTTTAGAACCTATCTCATCATTGTTCAGCCAAGCGCCGCGTGAGGGCACGCGGCCTACAGAAAGGCCAAAATCGTGCATTTTGTAGGCCGGGTGCCCCCACCCGGCGAATTCTTC
>DASRBR010000279.1:0-3215 GCA_035653495.1 Verrucomicrobiia bacterium | reverse complement strand
TCCGTTGTAGATGTAATTTTGCAGCCCGTTCTCCGCGACGTAAGTGCTCATGGAACGGGTGTGCAGCATGCTGGAGCCGTACCAGCCGCTGCCCGACGAATACCAGCCGAGTATGACATCCACTTCCTTCATGTTGGTGGTGTAATAGTTGTTGGTCCAAGGTACGTTGACGACCTGGACCAGACCGGTGTATTGCACGCCGTAGCCTTTGGCGTTGGCTTCGCCGATGTTGTTGGTTTCGTAAAAATAGTTGGTGAACGCGGATATGAGAAAGTAGCTGCTGGATGGTCCGCAATTGGTGACCTGAGTCCAGTTGTAAAGCCGGATGCCCTCCATCTTGTCCAGCATGATCTGTGTCGCCCGCAGATTTTCGCGCGACATTTCCGTCATCGACAATCCCATGGTGATCGAGGCGAAAATCGTCGTCACCGTCACAACGATGATGCAGACGGCGACCATCACTTCAATCAATGTGAACGCCTGCTGGTTTCGCGCCTTTGCGCCGACGTATGGCATCTTAAATTTCACCAAATCCACCTCAAATTGTCCCGGTTGGAAACCGGAATGTATAAAAACTGTCCCTTTTGAGAAGCAACTGGATTGCCAAGCCAATACTTACGGATTTGCTGCCTTTTTTGTGCTTCCGCCGTGCGTAGAACTACGGAACTGTCTAGGGATTAGTACGGACTGTCCAAGATTAAGGCATCGCTGTGACCGTCTCCAAATCATCGCTTTTCCACGATTTGCGCGGTGCGAATCATCTCCAAGGCCGCCTGCGGCTCCTTGCCTTTCCAGTCGTTGGATTGAATGATGAAACCAATGCTCAGACCGCCAACCTTCGCCATCCCTTCCGACTTGCAGGCCGGCCCTTTTCCCGGCGATTTGCGGGTCAGCGCGTAGTAATTGCCCTTCGTTTCCGGGCCTTCGAGTGAATAGACAACGAGATCTTTTTCCACCGAATTCTTCAGCTCATGATATCCGGGGATGGACGTGGCGTCCTGCGTTTCAAGATGCGCCAAAGGGTCCTGTTTGGGCATCACCTCGATGAGAACCGAAAAGTCTTTTTCGAAGGGATGTTCCATGCGGATCAGGAGATAGTCCGGCGCGTCAGGGGGCTGTGTGATTGAACTGGTCCAAACTTGCGGCAAACAAAGCCGCAGATACTTGCCATTGGTCAGGCGGAACATGTTGAATGTCATCCCCACCCGGGCGGAATTTGTGCGGCCTTGGGCCTGCTCCTGCCCGCTGTATTCGAAAGCCTGCACGCGCGCATTTTCGCTTTCAGCCTTCGCGGGATCGTAGCCCAAAGTTTTTTGCAGCTCCGGATCCAAATCCTTCAGTTTCACGCTGCTCATCACGCCTGCAGATTGAAAAAATAATTGCGTATCACTCACGCTCAAAACCTCCACATTGGTGAAGGTCTGCGAACCCGCCTTCAATATCGGCAGGACGTCCCCGGCCATCGCCTGGCTGGCAGCAGCAATTGCGATGATGAAAAGTCCGAAAATGATGCGAATGCCCTTTGTATATTTCATTTTAATTCAAGAATTGGCCCAACAACATCGCGACAGTGCAGATATTGTGCCAAAGCAAAACGGATTCATCAGCCCGGCCGAGTTTGGAGAGCTTTTCACCCGAGGGATACAAAATCAATTAAACCGCTGGAGCCGGACGAGTTCGCGCCGTTCCCTGGAATTGAGTCTCAAGGAATTCAAGAACCAGTTCATCTGGACAGCCCCTCGGCCGAAGTCTTGGGCGCCGCAAGTAAAGGTGATCTCAACCATCCCCGCGCTGCTGGGGGCATATATCACCCGGGTTTTTTCGGCCATCTTGCGACCGTTGCTCCATTCAATATCGGTAACGTGGCAGGCCGTACCAAGCACGGGACGGTCGAACTTTTCTACCACTCTTCCCGCATTATAACGCGCAAGCAGGGAGGTTTGGTTCACCGCAGCCTCCGACTCGGGAGCCAACACGCGGAACGTCACCCAGGCACCAAACTCATAATTGATCATCTGCAACTTTCCTTCTGCCGGTTCACCGGCGAATCGATAGCCTTCCGGCATTGAAAAGGTGAATTGATTGGTGCCGGCGTTGACGATGGCAACATAGTCCGGGTGCTCTATGGACGCCCCGGCGCGCTGAACGGATGCAACCAGCGGTTGAAGTCGGCCGGTTGGATCGGCGCTGCAACAGAACGATTGCAACGTGATCAACGAACCAAACAGGAGGGATTCGTATTTCATAGGTTGGTTAGCGTGATGTGTAGTCGAGTGTTTGCGAATAGTAATTGACGGTCAGTGGCGGAGGATTGCACCAGGAGGCGCGGATAAGACGGCAGATGAGCGGCGTACCGGGAGGCATTCCGGCCGAGGTGGTGTAATTCTGGTTGAAGAAAAATTGGCGGCTCGGCGGTTCGTAATATCCAGAAGGATTGGTTGGGGCCGGCATCAAAAATTGTCCAGTCGCCCAGGTGCTGCTGAAAAGGCAGACGATCGAGGTGTTGAGCGTCAATGTCTGCCCGCTCCAGTTTTCCAGCAAACGCGGCAGGTTATGGACCCCGCCGCTGTTGCTGGTGGAATTGGTGCCGGTCGATGGAACGTTGCCGGCTATAATGGCCGCATCCACTGTGTCCGATATGGCATTGACGTTATTGGCGCCTTGAAATGATTTGCTGTCGCTCCAATTAGGCGAAAGGATGGTGAGCGCATCCGCAGCGACAGAAGCCGGCGCGGTGCCTGTCACATTCGTGGAACCCAGATTCGCTGAACTTGGGCAATTGTAATAACCCTGGATGTAAATCGGGTTGGGTGTGGCCACCGTCAGGCCGGCGGAGGGAAGGCCCCTTCCATTGACCAAACGCACAGCAGTCAAGGCGCTGCTGTTGTTCGGGCGATAGTCGGCGACCCAGACGATGTTCAGCGGCAGGGTGGAAGAAAACTTGTTGTAGTTGGTTCCTAGGAGCGCCGGGCCGTAAACATAGATGTTGGTCTGCATCCAGTTGGATAGTTTTGCGACATCAATTTGTGTGAGGTCCACCGTTTTATTCTCGCGCGTGTCATAAAGCAAATTGGTCGTGCTCAAAAAATAGAAATAATTGGAACTCGGATTGTTGGTCAATTTGGTGAGATAATCCGAGAACATCACCGCGTTCGGATCGGAAGGCGACGATTTAAGCGTGATCGTATATGTATTATTGCTGATCCAAATGGTCA
>DASRBR010000278.1:0-4641 GCA_035653495.1 Verrucomicrobiia bacterium | reverse complement strand
CGTTTCCCAACGCTTCCGTCCCTTCGCCGTAAAGCCCCCGCACGGCCAAACCAAGCTTGTTCACCGATTGGATGATCGGGTTGATCTGCTCGGCCAAAACCAATCCAGGCAGGTGCAACATCGCACTCACGCGGATGCCGGTGCCCAAGTTCGTCGGGCAGGCCGTCAGATAACCCAAATCCGGGCTGAAGGCGTAATCCAGTTTGCGTTCCAACATGGAATCCGCCGCGTCAATCGCCATCCATGCCTGCTTCAATTGCAGTCCCGGCCGCAAAGCCTGCATGCGCAGATGATCTTCTTCATTGATCATCACGCACAGGGTTTCCTCATGGTTCAACACCAAGCCGCTGCCGGCGCTCTTGGCCTGGTGCTCGCGGCTGATGAGATGCCGCTCGACCAATATCAATTTGTCGAGCGCGGAAAGATTGTCCATCGTCTCCGAAAACGCGTCCTTCATCTCCGGCAAGGCTTCGATGGCGGGGCGTATCAAATCCAGGATGCGGATGCGTTCGGGTTTTTTGGCCCACCCGGGAAAAGCGGCGTCCTTGATGTTGCGCGCAAGCCGGACGCGGCTCGACATCACAATGCGGTCATGCGGCCCTTTGCGTCTTGCGCTCTCAGCCGGTGGCGTTAGGAATTCATGCAAATTCATCGTGCGTCAGGTCGTGGGCACATTGCCGGACTTGTGCGACATCTGCCGGATTTCATCCCGCAACAACGCCGCCTGTTCGAAATTTTCCTCTTCGATGGCCTTGGCCAGTTTCTTCTGCAACGTCTTCATCCGCTCAGCCATGTCGCGGCTTTGCTGCAATGCCTGCGGGACCTTGCCGACGTGGCGCGTTCCCTTGTGCATTGTCTTGAGCAACCCTTCCAGACCCTCCGCGAAAGTATTGTAACAATCGGCGCAACCCAGCCGGCCGGCCTTCTTGAAATCCGCCTGCGTGAAGCCGCACCTCGGGCAGCGCAAATCCGACCCGCCGGCCGCCTGCTCGATTTCCTGTGACGCGCCCAGGCCGAGCAACAGGTCCGCGAGGGAAAATCCCGCCGGATCGTTCACGCCTTTGTGCTTGGCGCACTCCTCGCAAAGGTCCACCTTTTGCATCTTGTCCCCGGCAATCTGGGTCAGGTGCACCGTGGCTTCTTTTTCCTTACAAATACAGCAAAGCATGTTTTTTAAAATTTTAAATCAGTCAGCGAACTATTGTCCGGCCAAAAACCATTCACGTCATCATCTGTCCTCTTAATCCCATGGGTCGCATCCACTTTTTTCAATGCACCGTGGCTTCATTTTTATTACAGGCGCCACACAACATAATTCGTCAAACGGCCTTAATCGTATATCGGCTCACCGGAGCTATTAGTCAAGGCGCGGTACGACGACACAAGACGCTTCGTCACCGGCCCCGGTTTTCCCGCGCCAATCACACGTCCATCAATTTTTACCACTGGAATCAATTCCGCGCCCGTGCCCGTCAAAAAGCATTCGTCCGCGTTGAATAAATCATAACGCGTCAGGTTCGGTTCCGCCACTGTCAAACCTTGTTTTCTTGCCAACTCCATCACCACCATGCGCGTGATGCCATACAACGCTCCCGCCGCCAGCGGCGGCGTGGACAATGTGCCCGCCTTGGCGATGAAAATGTTGTCGCCCGTGCATTCGGACACATAACCTTCCGAGTTCAACATCACCGCCTCCTCGCAACCGCCGTTGAGCGCCTCAATTTTTGCCAGCACGTTATTGAGATAATTCAGCGACTTGATGGCCGGGTTCAGCGCGCTGTGTAAATTGCGCACCGTCGGCACGGTGATGATGTCCAAACCGCGCCGGTACAATTCCTCGGGATAAAGCTGGATCTTGTCGGCGATGATGATGACGGACGGCGTTTTGCACCGATATGGGTTCAACCCGAGCGAACCCACGCCGCGCGTGACGAGCAGGCGGATGTAGCCATCGCGGATTTTGTTGTCACGGCAGGTTTTGACGACGGCTTCCATCATCTCATCGAAGGAAAGCGGGATGTTGAGCATGATGGATTTGGCCGAACAAAACAGCCGTTCGATGTGCTCCCGCAACTTGAAGATGCGGCCGTTGTAAGCGCGAATCCCCTCGAAGATGCCGTCCCCGTAAAGCAGCCCGTGATCGAACACCGATATCTTGGCGTTCTTCTCATCCGTGTATTTGCCGTCAATGTATATTTTCATGCGAAGCCGACGACAAATTACGGCAAACCCTCCCGAAAACGCAACAGGAATGCGGAGGAAAACAGCCGACTTTCGACAGAATGAACAGAATGTTCAGAATGGAACCACCGAGACACAAAGGCACAAAATTGAGGCGAATGGATTTGCCTTACTTTGGGCCCAAGTCAATCCCCTCGATTGACCAACTGCGCTGTCATAAATCTTTTAAACCTCCAGCAAAATCCGAGGGGGCGATTCGACCAAGTCCTTGATGCGTTTGAGGAAGGTCACCGCTTCGCGGCCATCGACGATGCGATGATCATATGTTAGCGCGACATACATCATCGGGCGAATGACCACGTTGCCGTCGCGGGCGACGGGGCGGTCCTGGATGGCATGCAAGCCGAGGATGCCGCTCTGCGGCGGATTGACGATGGGCGTGGAAAGGAGCGAGCCGAACACGCCGCCGTTGCTGATGGTGAACGTGCCTGCTTCGAGTTCGTCGGGTTTCAACTTGTTGTCCTTGGCGCGCGTGGCGAACTCGGCAATGGCCTTTTCAATTTCGGCAAAGCTCAATCGTTCCGCGTTGCGAATGACAGGGACCACCAATCCTTTGCCGCCGCCGACCGCGACGCCGATGTCGAAGTAATTGTGGTAAACGATGTCGTTGCCGCGCACCTCGGCGTTGACCTGCGGCACGGCCTTGAGCGCCTCTATGGCGGCCTTGACGAAGAACGACATCATGCCGAGCTTGATGCCGTATTTTTCCTGGAACGCGGGTTGAAATTCTTTGCGCAATGCCATCACCGCCGACATGTCAACTTCATTGAAGGTGGTGAGCAACGCGGCGGTCTGCTGCGCTTCAACAAGATGCTTGGCGACTGCTCGGCGCAATGGGCTCATGCGGACGACTTCTTCCTCGCGGCCCGGTTGGGTTTCCCGTTGAGGTTTTGGCTGAGCTTGAGCTTGAGGCTGCGGTTCCGGTTCAGCTTCTTGCGCGCGTTGCTGCGGTTCTTCCTGTTCCTGCGTGATGATTTGGGGACGCCAAACGGTTTCGTGTTGCGGTTCCTGCACCGTCGGCGGTGGGGTGTTTGGACGACGAAGCTGCTCGCGTTCATGTCCGCCGTTCCCAGGAACTTTGGAGGGTTCCTTTTTGGCTTCGACGGGCGGAGCAGGGGACTTGGCCGGAGCAGTTGGAGCGGGAGCGGGTTTGGATTTGGCTTCAACCGCTTCGATGTAACCGATAGTTTCGCCGACGGAAGCGGTCTGGCCCTTTTGCTTCAAAATCTTGCTGATGCGTCCGGCGGCAGGAGCGGGCAGTTCGACGGTGGCTTTTTCCGATTCGAGCAGGACGACATTTTCATCGCGCTGGACAGTCGCGCCTTCGGGCTTGAGCCAGTCGCCGATCTCCACTTCGGTGATGGATTCGCCGACTGCGGGGACTTTGAGTTCGATTGCCATAACGCTCCTATGCAGTGTATCATTGCTCGAGCGCCTGCGCGAGCAACTGCTCCTGTTCCAGACGGTGGGAATTGTGCGAACCGGTGGCGGGGCTGGCCGATTCCGGGCGGCTGATGCAGGCGAACGGAAACCGCTTTCGCAAGACGTCGCCAAACTTCGCATTGATGTAACGGCACGCGCCCATGTTTTCCGGTTCTTCCTGCACCCAGAACAGTGGGGTGCCTTCGTGATATTTTTTCACGGCGGACTCCACCTGTTCAGCACTCAACGGATAAAGCTGCTCCAGGCGAATAATGGCGACGCCGGAATCTTTCATTTGCGCGCGCTGCTTTTCCAAATCCCAATAAACCTTCCCGGAACAAAGCAGGATGCGGGTCGTTTTCTCCGGCGGCAACGCATCGGGAATGATGGGTTGAAACATGCCGCTGGAAAGTTCATCGAGACTCGACGAGACGCGATGATCCCGCAGGAGCGATTTGGGCGTCATCACGACCAGCGGCTTGCGCCAGCGCCGCAAGACTTGCCGGCGGAGCAGGTGAAAATATTGCGCGGCGGTGGTCGGATACGTGATCTGCATGTTATGCTCGGCAGCGAGCGCAAGAAAGCGTTCCAAGCGCGCACTGGAATGTTCCGGTCCAGCGCCTTCAAAACCGTGCGGGAGCAAAAGCACCAGCCCGGAAAGCCGCCGCCATTTGTCTTCCGCGCTGGAAATGAATTGATCAATTATGACCTGCGCCGCGTTCACAAAATCTCCGTATTGCGCTTCCCACAAAATCAATCCCTCCGGACAATCCAAACTGTAACCGTAATCGAAACCCATCACGCCGGCTTCGGACAGCGGACTGTTGATGATTTCGACCTGCGTTGTTTGTTGCCCGTTGCCTGTGCCATTGGCGCTTTCAACACGCGGCAAATGTTGCAATGGAACGTAGGTGTGGCCGTCCTGGTAATCATAAAGAACCGCGTGCCGCTGGCTAAATGTGCCGCGCGCGCTGTCCT
>DASRBR010000277.1:0-2958 GCA_035653495.1 Verrucomicrobiia bacterium | reverse complement strand
ATTTTTCCGAAGCGCCGACATACCACGCGCGCTCTTCCGTCGATGGCTCGATGGCCAGCGCGGCGCCAAGCGTCCCGGCGAGACAAACCGCGTTCCAATTGTTCGTGATCCGCAGCCAGTAGGCTTCCTTGAGCTTTCCTTCCACAGTTCCCCGGAACGGCAGCAACACGCGTTTGCGGATGTTATCGCGAAGCAATTGTCGGGTGGCCTTGGGCAACTTGTCGCCCAGCAGATAATCGGCTGTGGCCAGATCGAAGGCCAGGGCCGTCGCGCGCAAATCGGGGCGCATTGCGTGGCCGTGAAACACTTCCAGATTCAGGTCGTGCGCGGGATAAGTCCACGCGCGCTCGGCGCAAATGGTTTTGATGGCTTTTTGCAACGGCGGAAGGAAACGTCCGCGGTTCTCGATGCACTCCGCAAGCGTCAGAATGCTTAACCGCGCCGAATGGGCGAAATCTACTTTTTGGCCGCGTTCGCGGTTTCCGGTGCGTGAACAATCGAGGTAAAGATCATCCGTCATCTCGGGAATGGATTCCGCGGTCAATTCCTCCGCCCGCCCGATGATGTCATCCATCGCAGGATTGGAGGCGACTTTTGCCCAAGCCTCGCGGTTGGTGATGCGTTCGCCGAAACTTTCCGGCCCGGCAGAAATCATAGCGGCAATCTGCTGGACACGTTCCGGGGAGATTGAATTCGTTGCAGTGCAAACGGACATTGCCCATAAAGCCGCAAAGGCACAGAACGTTCCCACGAGATATCGGATGTTCAGATTAGGCGTCACACGGGCAACGAAATATCGACATTGAGAGAATCAAAAATTTGGTGGGCCCAGCCGGATTTGAACCAGCGACCACGCGATTATGAGTTGCAATTAATAGAGTTTTGTTCAGTCGCATCGAGTTGCGATAAGTTGCATATTCAAGCTGTTTGCAAGGGGTATTTACAAGAATGCAAAACGTAAGGCAACTCTTTGTGACTGGTCAAAACCGAAAAATTGGCCAAGCATGTTGGAACTTGGTGAGCGGTCAGCCAAAACTCCACTCGTGCCTTTGCGCGAACTCGACTTGTTAGTACGCAATCAAACGCCAGAGCACCGCAGATGTTGCTTTCAATGAAGGCTCAAGAAGCGTCTCACAGTTCAAGATCCGCTCTTGGCCGAAACGTACACGGGAACCGGTTGGGGGAGGTATAACCCGCAGTTCATGATTCGGGGCGCGTGTCCGGTTCCGTTGTTCAAAAAAAAACGGAAATTTCAAAACTTTTTTCCGACAGTGGCGCGGGTGGTGGGCTATTGTTATTTGGGAGTGCGACCGCAAAACTTGACAAGTGAGCGCGCGGTTAAGCGAAATCCAGAAGAACCATCAAAGGAGTAATATGAAAGCAAAAGCAATTCTTGTGACGGGCCTTGCCATGGGCCTGCTTAGTTTGGGAACACCGAGTTATCTGCGTGCGGATTATCCACCATTTACCCACAGTAATGCGGATGCTGCGAACAACCATGAGGTGCCCCCGGCAAACCCACCCGAAAACGGAGGCGCACCGGGAACTTTGTCGGGCCAGTCGAGCGGAAGCCAACCAATTCAGCCCCAGGCGGCAAATTGCGCGACCAAGTTGATCGGCATGAAAGTGGTCAATCAGTCGAATAAAGATTTGGGAACGGTCAAGGACGTTGTGTTTGACCTTCCCTCGGGCCAAATCTCGTATGTGGTAATCGAAAAATCTTCGCCTGCGGAAGGAACCGGCCAGTTTGCCGCCGTCCGTCCAAATTCATTGGTCACCTCATCTGACGCGAACAGTTTGGTGCTCAATGTGAGCAAGGACCGGTTTGAGCGTTCTCGGGGATTTTCTCAAACCAGTTATCCTAACATCCGGCCTTATGGCACCCAGCCAGTCGGGGAGGAAGAGATTTTTATAGTGACGCCCGACCAGACCCAGTGACGAGCGGCGAAGGAAAAGCAAGCGGTCGAAAAGTCGCCGAAATCATAAGCTAAAAGGAACGTGAAAACCAAACTGCGGATTATCAGCGGTTTCACAGCCGCGAAAATGCAGTTTGGTTTTTTGTCAGCTGCGGATGACTTCGTTCGACACGAACCAATATTTTGCCCGCTTCCTATGGCGCGTAAAATCCTATCTAAGAATCTTGTTAAAATTGCGTAAGAATACACAGCCTGTGCAAAAAGTAACAAAACAACGTCACTTTAACAAGTGGCAAGAGTCAGACGAAATATAGTGAACTAAATTTTTTCTTGGATGGTCCCCTGATAACCAGACTTTGCAAATGCCTTGTAATCCAGCCCCATTTTGCGTTTCTCGGTTTCTCTTTTAACGCGTCGCAAGTAACAAGAGTTAGTTTGCCTTGACTCCAAATGTTGTTGGCACGTGCGATGCTCGGTTCCCCTTTTGTATCGAAATAATCAGAGAGAGCGATTGTTGCTCGTGATCGGGTGCGAAAACTCATCACGATGCGCTGCTGGATGTTGCTTACCAGCCGTCTCCTCACTCAGAACCGAAACCGAAACCAACAACCAATCCTAATGACCTCAAAAAAGCGAAGGAACCAACATTTGATCGCCGCAGGTGCGTGTCTGGGCGCCGTGCTGGGTGCAGCTTCGACACTGCACGCTCAAACTAACACCACCTCAACTACAAGCACTGAGACAGACAAAATCTCCCAACTGGAGAAGCAGAATCAACAGCTCCAGAAGCGGTTGCAAACACTGGAAGACCTGGCGGTGAAAAACGGCTTGATGCCGAGCGGCGAAAAAAACGCTGACCCGCCCGTTTCAGCCATGTCCGATTTCAGCATCAGCGGGTTTGTGACGGCTTCTTATTTCCACGATTCGACCGAGCCCTCGGCAGCGAACGGTCATATCAGCCCCGGTTATCTATGGAATCGCGTCAATGACAACATATCCCTTAACAAGGTCAAGATCACCTTTGCCAGCCCTCCTGTGGAGC
>DASRBR010000276.1:0-3121 GCA_035653495.1 Verrucomicrobiia bacterium | reverse complement strand
TTGCACGATGGCAATCAGTTGCGCCGCATCCTCGAAGCGGCGGAATTGAAACAAACCGATCGCGTGCTGGAAGTCGGCCCCGGCTTGGGCCCGCTCACGGAACTGTTGATTGAACAAGCCGGTGAGGTGCTGGCGATCGAGAAGGATCGGCGATTGTTCGAACTGCTTCAGCAAAGATTCGCCTCCGCAAAAAATTTGAAACTGTTGTCCGACGACGCGCTGGAGTTTTTGCAGCGTGGAGAACGCGATTGGTCTGATTGGAAACTCGTGGCGAACCTGCCCTATTCGGTCGCATCGCCAATCCTGATCGAACTGGCGCAGACTCGCGGATGCCCGAACCGAATGGTGGTCACGCTGCAATTGGAAGTGGCGCGGCGATTGGTCGCGCGCGTGGCCGATGACGATTACGGCGTGTTATCGCTTTTGATGCAATTGCGTTATGAGCCGCTCGGCCATTTCAAGATCCCCGCTGATTGTTTTTTTCCCGTGCCGGACGTGGATTCCGCCTGCGTGAGTTTGAAGCGCCGCGAACGTCCTTTGCTCCCGAAGGAGTTGCATGCGAAATTCGAACGCCTTGTGAAACTCAGTTTTTCGCAACGGCGCAAGATGATGTTGAAACTGCTCAAACAGGACTGGCCTGCGGATAAATTGGAAGACGCGTTTGAACAATTGGGCCTTTCACCGCAAATCCGCGCCGAAAAAGTGGGCTTGGAACAGTTTGTGGAACTGACAACACTCCTTGCGAAATGAAACACGCGCAGCGGCAGGATGAAATCTTTGACGTCGTCAACGAACGCGATGAAGTGATCGGCCAGCGGACGCGAGGCGAGGTGCATCGGCTGGGACTGCGACATCGCGCGGTGCACGTGCTAGTGTTCAATTCGCGCGGCGAATTATTTTTGCAAAAGCGCTCGATGAAGAAGGACACGTTTCCAGGCGCGTGGGATTCGTCGTGTTCGGGACATTTGGACAGCGGCGAAGATTACGACGCGTGCGCGTTGCGAGAATTGCGCGAGGAAATCGGCTGGCAGGCGAAGCAAGCGCCGGAACGATTGTTCAAAATTGAGGCTTGCGAAGGGACCGGGCAGGAATTTGTCTGGGTTTACCGGCTCGAAGCCGAAGGGCCGTTCACCTTGCATCCCGAAGAAATCGAAACCGGGGGGTGGTTCACAGCTCAAAAGATCACAAGCTGGATGGCTGAGCGTCCGCAGGAATTCGCGAACGCACTGCTCCTGATTTGGAAACGGTTGTCCGAATTTGCCTGAATCGACTTTGCCCTTGCAGGTGGGAACTTTTCACCCCCACTTCCTTGACGTCTGCGTTGCCAAACTACTTCATTCATGCAATGGGAGTCCATCGGGTGATGACCCCGTTTCCCCTGAAAATCAGGGGCAGCCATTCAATCGGCGATCAAGGCGATTTGGCTCCGATCAATCCAACCCGCGCCGGCTTCGGTGCGCGCGTAAACATAATTGCCCCGTTCGCGTTCGAGCCGGACGGTTTCTCCGGCGGCCAAATGCGCCAACGCCTGGGCATCGGCTGTCGGCGTGAGGCGCAGATTGGTGTTGCGTTGAAGGACAACAGCGATTCTTGCGCGGCTTTGAATTCCGACCAGTGCGGGAATGCTCAGCAAAAAAATCGCCAAGCCCGCCGCCGCGACTGCCTGATGCCATCCAGCCCTTGGGAGCCGAAACACTCCCGGTAAAATCACCATCGCCACGGCCACCCACAAGCTCAGCCCGGCAATCCACGGCCATGCGTTCACCGGGAGCCACGTTGAGCAAATCTCGAACCAGGTGAGTTCTGGGGAATCTAGCAATTTGGCCTTGCGGGCGAAACGAAGATTCGAATGCGCGTTGGTGTTGTAAGGATTCATCCAAAGCGCGCGTTCCCAGGCCAGGATTGCCGGACCCGTCCGGCCCAATTGCCACTCCGCATCACCCAGATTGTGCCATGTGCCCGAGGACGGCGAGGCCGCAGCCGATTCGAGGAAACGCGACGCGGCTTTTTCAAAATCGCCGTCGGCATAAGCCTGTGAACCGCGCTTGAACAAATCGCGCGCGGAATTTTCCGAAGCGCGCAAATCGTTGCTGGCGATCAACACGAAAAGACCCAGCGCGACACAAAGCATTTTGACGATTCTTTGGGCAGGCGCGCTCATGACAATCTGGTTCTCAACTCCGCAAGCAACTTTTCCACTTCAGGCTGCAGCGACAATAATTCCGGGCTTTCCTTCACCGTGCCGCCGAAGCGCGAGGCATCCGCTGCCGCGAACAATCGCCGGACGGTTTCGCCAGTCGCGCCGTGCCGTTGCGATTCGGGTAATTCATACAAGACATCCGCGCAAACCAGCGCTCCGGGATTGGCCGCGCTATGCGGCGCGCAGGCTTCGCGCAAGGCATCTGCCGCGCCCGTGGCAAAACCCGCACCATCACGCGCTGCAGCGGCGCGCCGGGCCAATCGAAGCTGCCGGCGCAAACCCCGCCGCGCGCGCCGTTTCAAAATCACTTCCGGATGCTCTTCGAGATATCGGCGACGACGGTCCCAGCCCCACAAGCCGCCGATCAAGCAGGCCGGCACGATCTGCATCACCGCGAACACCCAGCTTTGTTGCAGCGGCCTCATGCTGCCGCTCATCAAGCCCGGAGTTGTCATCAAACCGGTGAACACCGGCTCTTTTTCGGGAGCCACTTCCTCGGGATTGGGAGGCGGCGATTCCAATGGCGGCAAATGCGCTTGAAAGCCGGGCGCGCCGGGCAGCACCGAAATCGGCGCGGCGGGAATGTTCATCGGCACGTACGTTTTTTGCCTTGGGTCAAAATAGCTGAATGGAATCACCGGCGTGTGCGTGATTTTGTCGCTGAGCGGAATCAGCGTGTATTTGAATGCGGCAAAACCGCGCTGCAACGCGATTGACGATGACGCCTTGTCGGCGACGGGCGGAAAACTTTCCCATTCGCGCATCGGCGGAATCTTCGGCGGAATCAAACGCCCAAGATTTCCATCACCGCGAATCAGCACCGTCAATGTGAACGGTTCGCCCGCGTGGACTTCACCCGGCGAAACCATCGGCACTTCCGGTTGAAAACTTCCGACCGCTCCGGTGAATCCCGGCAGGACG
>DASRBR010000275.1:0-2499 GCA_035653495.1 Verrucomicrobiia bacterium | reverse complement strand
CGGAATGGATGAAGCCTCGGGTGGTATGACGCGCGTAACCGAAAAGCCCCTGCCGCAATGGAACCGAATAGATGGCAAGCGTCATTCCATAAACCAGCGTGTGCCAGCCGGTCGCTTCACCTTTTTCGACGGCCATCAGGTAACGTTGGACCAAACGTTGATCGCGAAGCGGACGGAGACGTTGCAACTGGTTTTGGCCGACGCGGCGGCTGGCCGAGACAAAATTTCGCAGCACCGCTTCCCGGCCAAGCTCCTGGTCGAAGGCGACGAGTTCGCGCGCTTCATTGCGGCTGGCATGATTGAACGCGCGCTGGATGGCGGGAAGTTCGCATGGACGCAAAATTTGGGTGTGGTAACTCCGCAGAAACTGGCGCAACTCCGAGGTATTGGTTATGTGGGAGGCGCGACATTCACCGGCAAGTGTCATCAGCACTTCCGGTGAGCCGATTTGTTCGATCAGGGGGCGCAAGTCGCCGAGCAACTCCGCCTCTGCCGCTGTTTGTGTCTGTTGCACCATTTGCTTCCGCTAAAAAATTTCGTCTTTATAGTCACTAACGCTGCCCTGCTTCACCGCTGATTGCCAGCAGTAAAAATGCCAGATGAAAAATTTATGGCTTGCAATCGCCTCGTTGTTGTGGTTAAACCTTCTCCGCCCCATCGCTCTGCTCGGCCCCTAAACCGCCTCCACTCCCCCGTCTGGCGCGCAGTTGCGCAATTCATGGAGCTCTTCGGAAAAATAAAAACGCCGAACTTGAAAGTTCGGCGTTCTGCAAGGCAGTTTGGTCAATGCTTTTTATTTCGCACGGCCAGCGCGAGCCTTCGCGGCGCGATAACGCGCCCAGCGCGCCTTAACCGCTGCGGAGACTTTCGCGCGGCCTTGGGCGCTCAAGCGCGTTTTCTTGAAGTGGCCGTTGGTGCCGTGGCCATTTGTGCCGTGGCCGTTGCGCGCAGACCAATGAAGATTTTGCGCATGCGGCGCATGTTTGCGCCCGCCGTTTCCATTGATTGGGATGAAACCATTGCCTCCCATCAATGCGTTCAATTCCATCATCAATATGTCAATTTGCTCGCGAAGTTCGAGCGCCCGTTTGAGTTTCGGAATGGGCATTTGTGCCAATGAGTTGGTCATCATATTGCAGGGTTGTTCGGGTCACGCCACACCAAGCAGACTGAGGGCGCTGGACCGCGGTTGATCGTTCAGCAGCTCTTTCTAAGCTCGGAGGCAGCCGTTGTCGCCGAGTTATTGTCAGCCGACAAGTAACCATAGACGGGATTGTCTATCTATTACATGTTCATGTAATGTTCGGGATGACAGGAAAGGACCCTTGCAAGAAAAAATTTTGTAACTCGACCGAACAGAACCTTTTAATAGCCCACCAGCGGCGCGGCGCGCACGGTGTCCTGGCCAAGGCCAAAGCGCGGAAATGATTTGAAGGAGAAACTAAAGGCCACGGTGTAGTCCTTGTTGACTCCAAGATTGTTCAATGCGCGGAACGTCAGCGCGGCCGTCCAGCTCCGGAAATCGCGGTAAATGGAGTAATCCTGTTCCTGTAGAACGCCGTGATTGGCGTCGAAATATTCCGCGACGCGCGTGCCCCAGTTTTCATTGAAACGATAAAACAAAATCGTGGTGAACAAATTGTCGCCAGTGCCGAAAATCGGCCCTTGCCGCAGATAAAGATGGCCGATGGTCCAGTTCCAGGTGTTGTTCGGCTGGAATGTCAGCGAGTGTTCCGCAAGATTGAACTGGCCTTGTTCGATGCTGTAACGGGTGAAGGAATTGAACGTGAGCCAGGAGCGCGGCCGCAGGCTGAGATCCGAATAGATGTCGGAGAAAGTTGTCTGGTCGCTGCGCGGCCGCAGGTTCCAATCCATGTAAACGCCCCAGTTCACCAGGTCCTGTACCTCGCCGTCGCGCTTGGTTTGGATGCGGTTATTGAAGCCGTAACGCAGCGTGTTCAGACGGTCGATGGAATCAATGGCGTTGTATTCGGGATATTCCAGCGGCAACAATCGCAGCGCATTGGTCAATTCGTAATCGTATTGTGGAAGTTGCGATGGCAAAACATTTGGGCGCGGGACGTAAGCGTAATCCACCGACGGTTGAAAGATGTGGCGGATGCCGTCCACGTCGAAGAAATCATTTTTCACGTTGGGCCAAACGCGCGACGTGGTGAAGGACGCTTCCACGCCAGTGTTGAAGACTTCGCGGCTTTGGCTGGTGTTGGTCGCGCCGGGGCCCGTTTCATCGCCGTAATAAGTGAACCGGCCGCCAACGCGCGGAGTGACATTCAGCCAGCCGAAAAAAGTTTCCGGCAACATGAGTTGATGGAACGTATCGGCGCGCCCGCCATAATAATCGGCCGGCGCGTTGGATGGATTCGTGAAAGGATTGTTGGTATTAGCGAACACGCGCCCGTAATAGCCGACAGTCGTCTGGCTCTCGTAATAAAGCGGCGTCGGGCCGATTTGCTGGCGGTAACCATCCAGCCGCACCTC
>DASRBR010000274.1:0-3028 GCA_035653495.1 Verrucomicrobiia bacterium | reverse complement strand
GGACGGCGTCACCGCGCCGGACGTGGACGACAACATTGTGCAATGGGTGCCCTGGGACAATGCCGGTTTCGCGTATGCGGACGTGCTGATGGACCCGATCAACGGCCACACCGAACATGGGCAGGCCTACATCACGAGCGTATTCGCCTTTCTCGGGCGCGCCGACGCGCGCACGTTGCTTCGCAGCATGGAAGATCTGGATGATAAAAAAGATCCCAAAAAGACCAGCGCTTATTATCGCCATTCGCTCCCGTTCCTAAACGCCGCGCCGGGATGCGATATTGACCCGCAGCTTTTCGCGCAACAGATGGCCAGCGGGGTGGAGGACGCGCTTTCCATCGATGAACTGACCGACGCGGCCAGTTTGCGCATGTCGCAGGATTATGTGCGGGAAGTGGTCGCACACGAAGTCGGCCATGTGCTCGGGTTGCGGCATAATTTTGCCGGCAGCCTTGAAGGCACCATCAACCGGGCGGATTTGGACGATTGGTTCCGCGCTTATATCCTCGGCAAGCCGCTGGACGCTTACACGAACAAGATCCCGAGCAGTTCGGTGATGGATTACAACGTATTTAAAGCCGGGGTGTTCATCGGTTGGCGGATGCGCACTGTCAAGGAGGCGCTGCCATACGACATCGCGGCCATTCGTTGGGGTTATTTCGACAGCCCCGAAGTGCGCGAGAAAAAAATGCTTTTCGGCACCGACCAGGACGCCGGCAAATACGGCGACGTTCGCCGGTTCGATTACGGCACCGACCCGGTTGTGAACGCCTACGCGGAGAACGCGCATTACATGGAAATGCTGCCGAACACCATCATCGAGACGTTCATTCGCGCGCGCGCGCCACGCAATCCGCACGACCGCATTCCGTTGGAACAGGTGAATCTTAGTTACACGGCGTTCGCGAACCAGATCGCCGATCACCTTGCGGAACTGCTTTCCTGGTTTCGGGCAGAGACGCGCTCGTTGAGCGTGGAAAAGCAGTTCGATTTCATCGGCGACCTTAACCGCAAGGAACGTTACCAGGCGCATTGGAAGGCTTTGACGAACCAGATTGAGCAGCTTGGCGGCATTGACCGCGCGGTGTTTTCGTTCATGCCGCTGGATTTGAAGCTTGAATTGAAGGACAAACCGGTCGGCGTTCCGGTTGCCGAGAGATTGAGCGCAAGCAATTTGACGGCCCGTTTGGAAAAGCTGCTTGCTTCGACCAATTACTCCACGTTCGTTGGGCTGGACGATAAAAAATACAGCTTCACCAAGGACGAGCAGGAATTGATCATCAAACGCTCGAAAAAATGTTTTAGGGAACTGGAAAAGGAAGTGATTCGCCAAGTCTGCCTGCGCTTCACCAACGCGCCGCGCAATTTGGACGTCGAGGCCAACGGCTCCGTCAGCGACAACGACATCGTGGCGAATCTGGAAAAGCGAATGGTGGACTTCGCGAAGCAGGTTGTCCTTGCCAAGGACGATTCCAAGCGCATCAAAGGGACGATGGACAAGGCGTTCGTCGAGGTGCCCGAGTTCAAATACGATTTCGCGACGCGCCTGGCGGCCGCGCACATGCTCAGCGCCAACAATGGGTCGTTCAAGGGCTGGGCCGATTCCGCGCGCGGAGATTTGAACGAGGATTTGAAAAAGGAAGTGGATGCGGCATTGAACCTCGAGCATTTCAAGGATTTCAAACCTTCAATGCTTTCGCGTCCCTTGCTCGAATGGTATCAGCAACAGCAGGAAATCATCTCGCAACTTCCCGCGCCGCAACCGCCGCATTGAGCAGATTGAATTAGTGTAGCCGTTTTATTTGATGAGAATGGGATGGTTGAGGCAACACGGCAGGATTTAAGCCTTGACACGTTTATGATTGTATCACATTTTGTGACACATGAAGACTGCATCTGTCCGCGAAGTGCGCCACGACCTCAACCGGATTCTCGAACGGGTCGCCAATGGCGAAGAAGTCCTCATCACGCGGCGCCGGCAAACGGTCGCGCGACTGTTGCCGTTCAACCGGAAAAAAAATATTCGCGGCAGGATGCCTGACATTTCGTCCCGACTGAAAAAAGTTTTCGGTCACAAAATCATTTCAGACAAGACAATGAAAGACATACTCGCCGAAAACCGCGGCAACTGGTGAAAGCCTACGCGGATACGAGTTTCATTGTTGCGCTTTATCTGCAGCAACAAAGTTCAGTGGACGCGGCGGCTTTCATGCGACGACATGCCCAAGCGCTTCCGTTCACTCCCTGGCACCGCCTGGAAGTCCGGAATGCACTTCGCCTCGCGGTATTTCATGGCGCAATCGTTTCCCATCAATGCCGCATCCAGCTTCGGCAGATTGAGACTGATCTTCGCGAGGAGACGCTGCTCATCCACACGCCCGTTGATTGGGTTTCTGTGTTGCGCGAAGCCGAAAAGCTTGGCGCGGCGCACAATGAAAACCTTGGTTGCCGGAGCGGGGATTTGTTTCATGTTGCCGCGGCACTGGAGTTGAAAGCCGAACTTTTCGTTTCGTTGGACGAGCGCCAGCGCAAAATGGCCCGCGCCGCCGCTTTGGATGTGAGGATCTGAAACCGGAGCGCTGCCGGGTACGCAAATTTTCTCTGGCGGCAATTCGGGAAAGTATTTAAAAGAGGCGCGTGTCCCGGCACTTTCAAATCTCAAACCATGCGCGGCAAATTCAAATCTCAAATTTCAAATCTCAAATTGTCTCGCGTCGTTTCCTGAAAGCGCATCAAGCAAACGCGTCGTTCCTCTGCCTGCTTTTGCCAATCCTCGCTCTTTTCGTTTCCCTCTCTTCTTTCGCCGGCGAAGACCAAAAGACCGAGAGCCGCACGCCGTTCGTTCACAACATTCCCTTGCGCGATTCCGACGGCCAAATCATCTCCATGCCCTCCTTGCTTTCAGCCGATGGCAAGTTGCAGGAGGCCAAAGGTCATCCGTTCTCCATGCCCGACACCTGCGGCAAATGCCACGAATACGAAATCATGTCCAAAGGCTGGCATTTCAACGCCGCCATGGGCAACGTCA
>DASRBR010000273.1:0-3160 GCA_035653495.1 Verrucomicrobiia bacterium | reverse complement strand
CGTTTTTACGATGAAGGGGGCGAGACTATCAAGGCCGAGGATATCCAGCCGGAGGATGACGTCGCGCAATTCATCGCCCGCATTGAGCGCAGCGACAAGGCGTTTCAACGCGAGCTTTCCAAATCCAAGGTCAAATCCATCCGCAATTTTTACGAGACCGCAATCACGCAGCCGCCGATCCCCGGCACGGTGCTCTTGTTCACGCCCCAAAAATTGCGTTTTGAACCGTGGCAGGACGACAGCGGCATCGGTCGCCTGCAGGAACCGGAGGAAAAATTTCTCATCATTGACGGCCAGCATCGCCTTGCCGCGCTGCAATTCTTTGAAAAAACGCATCCCAACGAAGCGCGCAACATCCAGGTGCCCTGCGTGATTTTCGACGGGCGCAGCGAAGACTTCGCGACCGAGATGTTCGTCATCATCAACTCGACGCCCACGCGCATCAACAAAAGTCATCTGGTAGATTTGTATGAGCGCGTGTCGTGGGCCGAGCCGGACCGCCGTTTTGCCGCGCATATTTCCGAGATGCTTTATCGCGAGGCGGACAGTCCATTGCGTTATCGCATCAACCGCCTCGGCGGGCGCAGCAAGCAGGAGAAATGGATTTTGCAGGCGGAATTGTTCAACGAAATCCATCGTTGGGTGAAACAGGCGTGGAGCGGCATCGAAAAAGAAGGCGCTGACAAACGGCTCGCTGAAAAATATTACGCGATGGTGCGCGATTTTCTCAAGGCGGCGTCCGAAGTTTGGGGCGAAGCGTGGGGCAACATGGATTACATGGTCACCAAACCGGTCACGCTCAAGGCCATGCTGCGCGTTTGCGCCGATTTGACCGCGAAGGACAACGAACCGGAAGGCCGCGTCCAACGCTGGACGGAAAAGCTTGGGCCTTGGCGCGAGCAGTTGCGCAATTTCCGCAACGAAGGTTTTTACGAACGCTTTCCGGCAAAGGGCCAGATCGAGCGCGTCTCGCGCATCCATCGCGAACTGGCGCGCATCGCGGGCATCCAGCCGAGAGGGAAGCAGTAGCAAATCAGAACGCGCTGGAGATCGAATTATTTTTAGGCTCGCCCTCATCACATCCTTCTCCCCCAGGGAGAAGGAGATCATTTTCTCACTTCGGGAAAATTTGGAATCGTGGTTTCAATCAGAGCACCGATAACCGGTCTGTGATGGTGTTGCGCTTCAACCTGAGCAGAATGGTTCACCCTCTCCTTGGGGGAGAGGGTCGGGGTGAGGGCGAGCCTAAATGGCACCAATTGTTGATGCCCACGAATGGATTCTTCAAGTGCGCGTTCTCATCCATTTCTGAAAATCTGCGGCTCACTTGAGGGAACGATTGACCCTGTCGCGCAACTTCAGCTAAAGTAAAGGTGCTAATGAGTTCCTCATCAACAGCGCCGACCATCGCTTATCTTGCGCAGGGCAAAGTCCGGTTGAAAACTGGTTCTGCCACGCCGCGCACATTGGAAAGCGTCTATGGCAATTCCATCCGCGAAAAAGAGGTTCGCGCGCAACAAAAACATTCCTGGAAATCAGCCGGCGGCGGTTCGCCCTTCGCAGGCCCGGCGCTTTGGGGAAAATCCGCGATGCAACAGGACGTTCCGCTCGCCATAACAAGCATTTGCGGCGGGAAGGAAAAGGGCGGACTGGTTTATTCACTGGAAAGTGGAAGCCTCTGCGCGTTGCTCGAAGCGGCGGAATTGGGCGCGGATGAGCGCCGTTTGTGGAATGACAACCGCACGCGCATCCGTCATCTCGCGATCTCCCGCCAGACCGGTGACCTCGCTTTCGGCGTCCTGCACGAAAACGGAACGGCGAACATCGGCATCCGTTTGCATGGCGAAAGCGGCGTGAACGAACTCACCGAAGGCGATTCGTTCGACACCGCGCCGCATTGGGTTCCGGGTGCAGAACGCAAACTTGTTTTTCAATCCGCCGGCATTGGGCGCAATCGGGAGGGACATTTTCTCGCGCTGGGGCCATTTAGTATCCAGGAATTAAATGCGGAAACCGGCGAGATGACGGCCTTGCTCGAAGACCGCAAATTCGATTATCTCGCGCCGCAAAAATTGGAAGACGGCTCGCTGCTTTACATTCGCCGGCCCTACACGCTCATCGAACGCATGCACCCGTTGCGCACGATCAAGGATTTTTTCCTGTTCCCGTACCGGCTGCTGTTCGCCATTTTCCAGTTCCTGAATTTGTTTTCCAAGCTGCTTACCGGACGGCATCTCACGACGGACACTGGAGCGCAGGCGAGGCAAATGAACATGCGCCAGATGATGATTTGGGGAAACCTGGTCAATGGCCCACAGCGGCAAGGTCCGGAGGAGGAAGGAATCGATTTGGTGCCAAAATCCTGGGAATTGCAGCAACGGGCCACGAACGGCCAAACCAAAGTGCTCGCGATCGGCGTGCTTGCTTACGATGTCGCGCCGAACGGCTTGATCGTTTACACCAATGGAAACGCACTTTTTCTGCTGCACCCCGACGGGCGCAAGGAGCGTTTGCTGAATGAAGCGATGATTGAACAAGTTTTTTTCATTCCAGACTGATTTGTTGTTGAGCATTCTGCCCTCCCCTCCCTTCTTCCAAAAATTTTCGATTTGCATTGCGCTCCGTTGCCGCATCGCAAAGAATAGTTCAATTTGAGCTTGGCATGAGACGGGATGCACGAAACATTCGGAATTGTTCAATGGCCGATTTTTTGTCGTTCTCCCCTGCCCGCTTCGCGCGAACACTTTTTGTTTATGACTGCTGAATCCCCATCAACCAACGGACGGCCCGATGCCGCGATGATTGAAGGAATCAACCTCCGGCTGGCGATGGCGGGCTGCCCGACGTTCGGCGCTCCAAAACTCGGCAGCATGGCCAGCCCGATGTTTTCCCGGCAAAAGGAAACCATGCGCCTGCTGGCCGATTATCTCTGTCCGGCGGACTGGCGCATTGACCATTTTCTCAAGGATTATCTCTACGAGACCGGCCTTGCCATCAAATGGCCATCGCGCAAGTTAATTCTCGACAGCCCCGGTCTTGCCCGTGAACTTTCGTTGCCGCCGGACCGCGACGAATTTATCTCCGAGATCACCAGCTCGTATCGGCTGCGCCAAGGCGTCCTGCATAATCCGGCAAAAGACCGTCGCACCACGCAGGGCGT
>DASRBR010000272.1:0-4416 GCA_035653495.1 Verrucomicrobiia bacterium | reverse complement strand
TTTTCTGGGCTTTTTGATCTGGAAACTGCTGGGCTTGATCAGGGAACGCGATAACTGGCGGCTTGGGTTTAGTGGCGAACGCGCCGTGGGCGAACAGCTCAACCAACTCATGACCGAAGGCTGCCGCGTGTTCCATGATTTTCCGCTTGCGAAAAATTGGAACATCGACCACATCGTTGTCGCTCCCACCGGAGTGTTTGCCGTTGAAACCAAAACCCGACGCAAAGGCCCGGCTTCCGATACGCAGCAGGCGCACGAAGTAATTTACGATGGCACGAGTCTTCAGTATCCGCTTTTCAAGGACACCCGCGACCTTCGACGCGCCAGTACACAAGCCGCGCGCCTGGCTGATTTCCTGAACCCGCATCTGAACAATTACGTGACCGTCCAGCCCATTCTCACGCTGCCCGGCTGGTTTGTGATTTCTCGCGCGCTCGGCGAAGTCATCGTCGTCAATCCGAAGATGATTGACACCGCAATTTTAAGCCCATCCGGAAACAGTCTTGCACCTGAAACAATCAAAGACATCGCCCGCCTGCTCGACGAAAAATGCCGTGACGTGGAATTTTGAAGTTGCCAAAGCACGCATCTGAATCGCGCTCCACATCATCCATTTTCCCCATGTCATTCTGTCAGCAGCGCTTCTGAGTTGGATGCGGTGAGAGACAAAATGAACAGAATGTTCGGAATGGAAGACTGCTGAAAGAAACGCGATTTGCATTCTGCTAATTCTGTAAATTCTGTCAAAAATTCCGATTGGGTTTTTGGATTTCTTTGGGTATTTCGTCATTGGGTATTTGGGTACTTAAAACGTGCGCGCCGTCATCCAAAGGGTTTCCAGTGCCAGCGTCGTCATTGGTGGAAACATGAAAAGTTCCATCAGCCGCGGCTTGTTGGTTTTGCTCGCCGTCGAGGACGCCGACACGCCGGAGGACATCGAATGGTTAAGCGGCAAGATTGTGCGCTTGCGGATTTTTGATGATGCGGACGGGGTGATGAATTTGTCCGCACAGGAAGTGCAGGGAGAAATTTTGGTGGTGAGCCAGTTCACGCTGTTTGCCAGCACGAAAAAAGGCAATCGCCCTTCCTACAGCCGTTCCGCGCGACCGGAAATCGCCGTGCCACTCTATGAAAAATTCATCGCGCGCCTCGCGCTCGATTTGGGCCGTTCAATCCAGACCGGCGAGTTCGGCGCGGACATGCAAGTGACGCTCACCAACGATGGTCCCGTGACCATCATCATTGATTCAAAAAATCGCGAGTGAACAGGTAGCGCGCAATGGCGGTCTGCGAAGAACTCTCGGTGCCGAACATAGCTTTTGCCGGGCCGGAGGCCGGCTCCGTTCAATCGTCGGACGAAAAACCACGGCTGGTTCGCGTTCAACGCGTCCAAGCCGTGGCTTCGTGTTTGCTGTTTGGTGCTTAAACCGTGCTTTGCATCAGGCTCGTGAGTCGTCGCACTGCTCGTGGCCGTCCGCAGATTTTCTGGCTGCGCGGCCAAGTTCTCATGCCCATTTTGGCCGCGTCGCGGTCAGCGCATGAGTCCAGCAGGTTCCATTGGTCCACCGCGATTTTGTAAACGTGCTGCAATTCCTTAAAATCGGGTAACCGGGTGAGGTGCGCGGTGATGCCCAATTCGCGCGCCTTGCGCAAGTCCCTTTCCGGACAAAGCGTTGAAGGCGATAGCATGACTACCGGCAATTCCTTGAATTTCGGGTGCGTACGCACCCATTCCAAAACTTCCAGCCCGTTGCGTCGCGGGATGTTGAATCCCATGAGAACCAGCTTGGGAAGCGGATAACGTTCGCGGTCGGAATAACGGCCTGCGCCGCGCAAATAGGCCATTGCCTGTTCGCCGTCCTTGACCACCCGCAAAGGATTTTGAAGCGCGGCCTCGCGAAAGGCGCGTTTGGCGAACGCAATGTCCTTGTTGTCAGCCTCTGCCAATAAAATGGGGAAATGAGGTTCCATAATCGTTGGAAATGGGTCGCCGACCCGAATCGTAAGACGCGGGTCACTTGTCCATCTCTATTAGAACGCGCCGTGGAGCGGCCCGTTCAATCAGTTGGCTGATGAATTGGTTACATGTAAAGGCCGCCGTTCACCGACAAAACATGCCCGGTGATATAGCTTGAGCGCGGACTGGCCAAAAAGGCCACGGCATTGGCGACTTCGTCCGGATTTCCCAAACGGCCCATGGGCGTGATGGCTTTCACGTGGTCCAAGGTCGCTGCCGGAACGTCCTTCGTCATGTCCGTGGCGATGAAGCCCGGCGCGATGGAGTTGACAGTGATGCCTTTGCGAGCCACTTCTCGCGCCAGCGCCATGGTGAAGGAATTCAGCCCGCCCTTCGTTGCGGCGTAATTCGTCTGGCCGAAATTTCCCGTCAAACCGACGAATGATGACACATTGATGATGCGCCCCCACCCTAGATTGATCATGCAGGGTAGCACCGCATGGGTGACGATGAACGGGCCGTCCAGGTTGACGTTCAGCACTTCGTCCCACATGGCGCGCGACATTTTTAGAAACGAACGGTCCCGCGTGATACCGGCGTTATTGACCAGGATGCTAATGGGCCCCATGGAGTCGTTGACTTCATGAACCATCCGGTCAACTTCCTCTTCCGAGGTGACGTTCGCCGCAAAAGCGCGGCTGATTCCGCCTTTTTCTTCTACTTTGCGGCAAAGTTCGTCGGCTTTGTCCCGCGAATTTTGATAATTAAAGGCGACTTTTGCGCCCATTTCGGTGAGTGCCAGCACAATGGCCTGGCCAATCCCGCGTGTTCCTCCAGTGACGACTGCAATCTTTCCATCCAATTCTTTCATGATGTTCTCCTATTTTCATTGATCATCACGACCGCGTGGTGGCGCGGTCATGTTCAGGCGTTGCGGCGGAAAAACGGTGAAGTCAACCTGCCGCCCCGTGCTTGCTCGGATGGTTAGTAAGTCCAAAAGCTTCTATAACCAACCGGTGAGAAAAATGCAATCGAAATAGAATGAATGGGCGAGAAAATTTCGGCAGGGAAAAAACTTACCCCCATTGGGGGATGACTTTAGACAAGCGAGCCGTAAATTTTACACAAAAAGTTTCAAAATTGTTTCAAGCCGCGGGCCGCCAGCCGGCATCCGCCCAAAGCGAGCCGCTGATGGCCGCATTGGAGATCATGAAACAAATCGCGTCGGCAATTTCTTCCGGCATGATGAGCCGGCGCAATTGCGTTTGCGGAATGATGTTCTGCTGGATGAAATCTTCGCCCAGCGCGCGCACCATCGGTGTATCGGTGAATCCGGGATGAATGACGCCGCAACGAACGCCATGATAAATCGCTTCGGCTGTCAGCGTGGAGGCTGCGCCTTCGAGCCCGGCCTTCGTCGCAGAATAACTGATTTGTCCCTTGTTCCCATGCGAGGCGACGGACCCGATGAAAATAATGCTGCCCAGCATCCCCTCGCTGGGTTCCCAGCGTTTCAATCCTTTTTGACGGCGGTATTCAGCAACGCCCGCGACCAATTCAAGCGCCCAATAAACCGGCGCGATGAGATTGACTTCGGTCACCAGGCGATACGTCTTCATGGGATACATCACTATTTTTTCGGCTTGCTTGTCGTACTTCACCGCCAAACCGTCGCGAGTGATGCCGGCTGCGGGCACACAAATTTGCACGAGACCATGCTTCACCCGCATGTCCTCATAAACCCAACTGCGGAAAGTTTCATCGGTAACGTCGCCCGCATACCCCGTGGCAGTCGAAACGCCGGTTTGATTATTCAACTCGATGGCAAGCGTGTGGACTGCCTCCGTCTTGTCCACCAATGCAATGTGTGCTGCTCCTCTTTTCGCCAATTCAAGAGCGACTGCGCGCCCAATCCCCCCTGCGGCGCCCGTGATCACCGCTACTTTACCTTTGATGTTCATATTAGGTCTTGGTTGGTTGTCGGACCGCCTTTCGGCCGGTCGGATGCTGTTGCTTTCCGCGAAACCATACGCTCGCAACATTATTGCGTCAACGGGTTTTTGTGCAACTGCACCACCAGCCAGGCTATGGTTGAAGCTTCGGCAAATCTGGCTCGAGGTCCGCAAAAATGCGAAGAAAGTCCTTTAATTTATGGTATTTAATTGAAAGCTCGCCGCATGCCGGTCAGGTTTTATCGGGTTGACTTCGCGCCTGAATTGGGGTTTGTTATTGCCATCGCACAACAGGGCTCTGTACCGGATTTATGGCCGAAACCAACGCTCCACATTCCAAAACGCTGGACATCCGCAAATATCCCAACCGCCGTTATTACGATGTCACACGCAGCCAGCATCTCACGCTGGAGGACATCCGGGAGTTGGTGCGCGAGGGCCATGATATCCGTGTCACGGATTCCAAAACGTCAGCCGATATCACACCAAAAGTGCTCGCCCAGATCA
>DASRBR010000271.1:0-2942 GCA_035653495.1 Verrucomicrobiia bacterium | reverse complement strand
TGAAAAGGAAATCCACCCTGAAAGCGTGGAAGAAATTCAAGTCATGGATTCGTTCTTGCACCCCTTCAGGGTGCAGGGGCACGTCGCGCTTTTCCGGGGGTGTCGCTTCGCTCAACCCCCGGCTAATTTCTTTGACCCCTTCGGGGTCGAAGAACGACACGGCGATGCTGCATGCATCGCGGTGCTTTGAATGAGCAGAGGACAAACGATTTACGTTACAATTCCGAAACCTGGAGACCAGCATTTGATTTAGAGCAACTTATACAGGGATTGGACGCAACGCAACGTGGATTGTTCAGTTCAAAGCGGTGGAATGGCAGAATTGTTGATGGCAAGAAAATTGGTATCAAAATACTTCCATGATAAAAAAATTGACCATTCGGCTTCCAGAAACCCTCCTTAATGAATTAAAGCCAAGGAAGGCGGCCAAAACAAATCCCAACGCGGTTCTGCTCCGTCTGGCACAGAAGTACGTGCGTGACACAACGCCCGCCCGAAATGCCGTCCAAAAGCATATTCGGGCATACGCGGGGACTTGGGATGGTTATTGTTCAGGTGAAGAACTCCTGCGCAGAACCCGGGGTTGACGGCCCGCTGATGAATTGGGTGCGTTGCTCTTCGTTGTGTGCGGTGAAGTGTCAGGGACCGGGACTTTCATCTTTCATCCCTTTGGAGGCTCTTCCGTCCCCCAATATGTCTTGCCCCAACTGGTCATGTCTACACCCTCGTGACATAAAGTTTCATAGCAGACGGCGACACAGCGATTGCAAATCATGACGCTGCCCTGGCCGCTGAGAATCATCTTCTCAACTCTCGATTTCGGTTGGCCGCAAAAGGAGCATACTTCTTCTGTTTCTGGCATAGATGGGCCCTGTCGATTAAACCCCGCCCATGCCGAGCAGGAACTCGATGTTGCTGCCGGTTTTCTTGAGCTTGTTCAGCATCAATTCCATTGATTCCACCGGCGGCACGCCGGTCAACGCGCGGCGCAGGACGACCACTTTGTTGTATTCGTCGGGATGATAGAGCAACTCTTCCTTGCGCGTGCCGGAGAGCTCGATGTTGATGGAGGGGAAAATGCGGCGGTCAACAAGATGACGGTCAAGATGGACTTCCATGTTGCCGGTTCCCTTGAACTCTTCGAAAATGACTTCGTCCATGCGCGAACCGGTGTCCACCAACGCCGTGGCGATGATGGTGAGCGAACCGCCCTCCTCGATGTTTCGCGCTGCGCCGAAAAACCGTTTCGGCTTGTGCAACGCATTGGCGTCCACGCCGCCGGAAAGGATTTTTCCGGAATGCGGCTGCACGGTGTTGTAGGCGCGGGCAAGGCGCGTGATGGAATCGAGCAGGATGACGACGTCGCGCTTGTGCTCGACCATGCGCTTGGCCTTTTCGATAACCATTTCGGCCACCTGCACGTGCCGCTCGGGTGGTTCATCGAATGTCGAACTGATGACCTCCGCGGGTTTGCAACTGCGCTCCATGTCGGTGACTTCCTCGGGACGTTCGTCAATCAACAGGATGAACAGATATGCGCTGGGGTCGTTCTTGAGGATCGCGTTTGCCAATTTCTGCATCAGCACGGTTTTGCCGGTGCGCGGCGGAGCGACGATCAATCCGCGCGTTCCCTTGCCGATTGGACAAACCAAATCGAGCACGCGCGTGGACAATTCGTCCGACGCGGTCTCAAGGATGAAACGCCGGTTCGGAAACAGCGGCGTCAAATTGTCGAAATGCGTCTTGTCCTTGGCCTTGTCGGGTTCCTCGGTGTCAACCGCCTCGACCTTGAGCAGCGCGAAAAAACGTTCCTTGTCCTTTGGCGGACGGATCTGGCCGGCAACGAGATTGCCCGTCTGCAAATCGAAACGGCGGATTTGGGAGGGCGAAACATAAATATCCTCGGGACAGGGCAGATAATTGAAACTTTGGGAGCGAAGGAAGCCGAAACCTTCGGATAAGACTTCGAGCACGCCCTCGGAGAAAAGCACCCCACTGCGTTCGGCATTTTTCTGAAGGATGTGGAAAATGACCTCGTGCTTGCGCATCGTGCCGAAATTTTCGACGCCGAGGTCCTTGGCCATGTGATTTAGTTCGGACATGGACATGGCCTGGAGCTTGGCGATGTTCAGCGACGCGGCGATGGTATCGCGTTTGCTGCCGCCAGAAGGCGCGGGTGTTTGCGCGGGTTTGGGACTTTCCTGTTCGCCGGCTTCGACCGGCTTGGTGGGAGGTTCCAATTGCATGGGCGCGCCGTCCTGGTTTTCAGGTGGGGCTTCGGCGGCGGCAGCCGCGCCGTCGCCGTTTTCAACGTCCATGGGCAACTCTTCGGGTTTAAGCTTGCCTTTGGCCATGCCTTTTGGCTTTGCGGCTCTTTTGGTACTGACTCTGGGCATAAATTAAAATTTTGCTGATTGGTTATTTGTTGCGTCGCGAACGGTGGCAAACTGTGTCACTTGTCTTGCGCGACAGCGGGTTGGACGACCCGGGATATGACTAAATTTAATAAATTATCGAAACGGTTACATCCGGGGCACACCCAAAGATTCGATTACAAATCTCAATACGGCAAGGGAAATCTTGCAGTCAATTCGCGGACACGTTGCCGCACTTTGGCTACCGTGTCAAGGTTCTTGATGTCCATCAGCACCTCGCTGATCATGTCGGCGATGGCAGCCATCTCCTGTTCCTTCATCCCGCGCGTCGTGACGGCTGGCGTGCCAAGCCGGATGCCGCTTGCCTGAAAAGGCGAGCGCGTCTCGAACGGAATGGTGTTCTTGTTGACCGTGATGCCCGCCTCGTCGAGAACAATCTGGCAATCCTTGCCGGTCAACCCGCGCGCGCCGACATCCACCAGCATCAGGTGATTGTCCGTTCCGCCGCTCTGCAACCGATACCCCTTCTGCTGGAGGGCGGCGGCCAGCGCTTTGGCATTCTTGACG
>DASRBR010000270.1:0-5299 GCA_035653495.1 Verrucomicrobiia bacterium | reverse complement strand
CCATCGAGGTCGTCGTCAGCGCTTTGATGACACGTCCCCTGCCCTTCCGGTTCACCACAAAATGATGCAGGAGCAAACAAATTAATTGATGCGTGGAAAGCGGATTGCCGCGCCCGTCCATGCCGCCGACGCGGTCGGCATCGCCGTCTGTTACAAGGCAAATGTCATGCGGATGTTTTTTCAACCAGGCCGAACTCCGAACGTAATTGCTTGCGATCGGTTCGGGATTGATGCCGCCAAAAAGCGGATCATGCGCGCCGTCCAACGTCGTCACGCGGCAGGTCGTTCCCGCAAGCAGTTCATCGAAACATCCTGCGCCGACGCCAAACAAGGCCTCGTGCGCGAAACGGAGTTTCGATTTGGCGATGAGCTTGAAATCAACCAGTTTTTTGATGGCGGCGTAATGCGCCGGGCGGATGTTCTGGACCACTCCCCTACCTTCTTTAATGGCTTCTTCCAGTTTTTGCGCGCGCACCGGGTTTCGATCAATGAAACTTTCGACTGCCTGGCACGCGGCGGGTTCCGCGGGACCGCCGAACCAGGATTTTAGTTTGTAACCGTTAAACGCAGGCGGATTATGGCTCGCGGTGATCATCACACCGCCCACGGCGCGTTGTGCCTTCACGGCGTAGGAAACCGCCGGCGTGGGCGTCGGTTCCGAAGTCAACACGACCTGATAACCGTTTCCGGCGAAGACTTCCGCGACGCGTTGGCCGAATTCGTTGGAAAGAAATCGCCGGTCGTAACCAACGATGACTTTTTTTTCCGTACCGTCGACCGGCGTCGCGCTCCAGCAATCGGCCGTCGCCTGGCTCACGCGTTCGACGTTCGCAAATGTGAAATCTTCCGCGATGACGGCCCGCCAGCCGTCGGTTCCGAATTTGATTTTTGACATAGATTAAAAAACTTTAACCACGGATGAACACAGATGAACGCGGAAATGAAGATTTATAACAGGAGGCCGCAGAGAGAGTTCTGAATTGTCCATTCCCCCCGTTATCTCCTTTTTATCGGCGTTCATCTATGTCCATCTGCGGTCACAATAAATCATCTTAGCTCACCTTGTAAATTGAGCACCTCGCTCGGCGCATTTTTCTCCACCAGTTTGCGCATCTTGGTGACGGCGGCCTTGAGGCTTCGTTCCTCGAAAAGGCCTGTGCCGCTGATGAATGCGTCGGCCCCCACGCGCGCGCACTCGATCGCGGTCTTAAAATGGATGCCGCCGTCCACGCCGATGTGATATTTCAACTTCATCTCGCGCCGCCACGCGAAAGCTTGCTGGACCTTCGGCAGGCATTCATGGATGAATTCCTGGCCGCCGAACCCGGGATTGACGGTCATGATGAGCAATTCGTCTATCTGCCCGATAAACGGCTGCACCATGCTGATGGCCGTGGGCGGATTGATGGCGAGCCCCGCTTTTTTGCCGAGCGATTTGATTTTCCAAAGCAACGGCGTGACCTGCTCGCCGAGTTCGACGTGAATGTTTATCTGGTCCGCGCCGGCCTTCGCGAACGGTTCCAGCAAAATCTCCGGACGGGAACACATCAAATGCGCGTCAAAAAACATTTTGCTGAGCGGACGGATGGTTTTGACCACCTGCGGCCCGAAGGAGATGTTCGGGACGAAATGGCCGTCCATGATGTCGAGGTGCAGCCAGTCGGCGCCGGATTTTTCGATTCGAGCGGTTTCCTTTGCGAACCAGCCGAAGTTCGCGGCCAAAAGCGAGGGCGCAATGATCATCGCGGAAAAGCTAAGGAATCAGCCGGAGGGAGTCAATGGGTGTTGGTATTCATTACGCGGACGGGGAACAACGGTTACATTGTTAAATGGTTACATGGTTACATGGTTACAATTTTAAGAACGCGTCCGTGGCTGCGGCTAGCCGACCATTGTAACGTTGTAACCTTTTAACTATGTAACGAGCCGCGCCGTTACGCCGCCGCAGGCGCGGGTGTTCCCAAGCCGGGCAGTTGCGGGGGCACGGGTTTGGGCGGCACTTCGGGCAATGGCGTGGCTGCCTGCGCGCCAGAAGGAGGTTCGACCTTGGGCGCTGGAGGCGGCGCAGTGAATTTGCCCGTGCGCACGATTTCCTCGACTTGCGAGCCTTCGAGCGTTTCGTATTCGAGCAACGCGTTGGCGATCAATTCGAGCTTGTCGCGATTATCCCTGATGATGTCACTGGCAACCTTGTAGGCGTTGTCAATGATGCTCTTGACTTCATCATCAATCTCTTGCGCGGTCTTTTCGCTGTAATCCTTGCTGCGGGACATTTCGCGTCCGAGGAAAACGTATTCATTAGTATCGCCGTATTGGATCATGCCGAGCTTCTCGCTCATGCCCCATTGCGTGACCATCGCGCGGGCCATCTGCGTGGCCTGCTGAATGTCGCCCATCGCTCCGGACGAAATGTCATCGGAAACAATTTCTTCCGCGATGCGTCCTGCCATGGTCACCGCGATGATGTCGAGCATCTCTTTCCGGCGGCGGTTCAAAATGTCGTCCTTGGGCAAATACATGGTCGAACCCAAAGCCTGGCCGCGCGGTATGATGGTGACCTTGTGCAACGGATGCGTGTGCTTGCACACCACGTTGACGAGCGCGTGGCCGGCTTCATGCCATGCGGTGAATTTCTTGTCTTCATCGGTCATGGCCATGCTGCGGCGTTCGCGGCCCCAACGCACCTTGTCGCGCGCTTCTTCCAACTCAGCCATGCCGACGGCCTTCCGGCCAGTGCGGGCGGCCAGCAACGCGGCCTCGTTCAACAAATTCGCCAATTCCGCGCCGGAATAACCGGGCGTGCCGCGCGCAATAATGGCCAAATCCACCGCCGGATCCAATTTGACGTTCTTCGCGTGCACTTTAAGGATGGCTTCGCGTCCGCGCACGTCGGGAAGATTGACCGTGATTTGCCGGTCGAAACGACCGGGACGCAACAGCGCCGGGTCGAGCACGTCGGGACGGTTCGTCGCGGCGATGATGATGATGCCTTCCTGGGTGTCGAAACCGTCCATCTCAACGAGCAACGCGTTCAACGTTTGTTCGCGTTCATCGTTGCCGCCGCCCAAGCCGTGACCACGGCTGCGGCCGACGGCGTCGATTTCGTCGATGAAGATCAAGCAAGGCGTGTTCTTGCGCGCTTGTTCGAACATGTCGCGCACGCGGCTCGCGCCGACGCCCACGAACATCTCCACGAAATCCGAGCCGCTGATGCTGAAGAACGCGGCATCGGCCTCGCCAGCGATGGCTTTCGCGAGCAGCGTTTTGCCCGTGCCCGGCGCGCCGACCATCAGCACGCCCTTGGGAATGCGGCCACCAAGCTTTTGAAATTTTTTCGGGTCCTTGAGGAACTCCACCAATTCGGAGACTTCCTCCTTGGCTTCCTCAACACCGGCGACGTCCTTGAACGTCGTCTTGTTCTTTTCCTTAGCGAGCATCCGCGCTTTGCTCTTACCGAAGCTGAGCGCGCCCTTGCCAGCCATCTTGATTTGCCGGATGAAGAAAAACCAAATCAATCCGCCGATCAACAACAACGGCAACACGCTGTAAAGCAGGCTCAGAACAACCGTGCTCGGCTCTTTAGGTTCAAAATTCTCTTTGTTAAGCATGTTGCTGATTTCCTGGTCGGTGAAATAAACCTTGGTATGGAAATCGTGCAGTTCGCCGCGTTTGCCATCCTTGTCCACGTCATAATACTTGCCCGAAATGTCCTTGGAGAAAGGCGATTGGGCGTTGAACGTGACGGTGGCCTTGGCAATCTGGCCCTTGTCGAGCAATTGTTTAAATTTCGCCTGGGAAATGGGTTCGCCCTGCTGGTCGTATTGGTTCCGGAACAGTACCACCACTACCACGCACATGATGACCAGGATCCATACGATCCAGTTGCGTGAAGGCATTTTGAAATCACCGCTCTTCCGGCGATCCTCGTCGTTTCTGTTGTCGTCTGACATTTTTATTGATGATTAAAACTTCTACGTTAAGACTTGCGCCAAGCTAACATGGCGGGCGTTTGGTTACAAACTTTAGTCAGCATAACCTTTCCCATCGCCATTTCAACCCATGGCCGGACTTTTTGTCGAGCTTGAAACGCTCCCCGATCCGCAGGCCTTCCGCCCAAAAAATCTCGCCAGAAACGGTCGTGCCAAGCAGCAATTCATGGCGTTTGACACGGGGAACTTTCTGGTTCGTGAAGAAATCCTGCAATTTCACATCTTTTTCCATTCCAATCGGCTGAAACCGGTCGCCCGGCTGCCAATGCCTTAATATAACATCTTTTCCGACCTTCGCGGCGTCGAAAATCTCACAATTCACGCCCCGCAGAGGAGCACGAAAGGTGCCATTGGCGGTTTTGCGCCTCGTCCAATGAATACGCGCATTTTCGAACAAAATCTCGCCTCCCGTTCCCTGCAATCGCACTTTGAGACTGTCTTGTGCGAACTTAGGCGCGGCGGATTGGTGAATGGTTATAATTCCACTTGCATCCCTTTGCACAGCAATTGGTTGTTGCGTGTTGCGTGTTGCGTGTTGCGTGAAATCAGATTGGGAGGATGCGACGCAGATCGGCTGGTTCGCAACCAATCGCAATTGCTCAATCGTCTCAAAATCCGCAGCAAGGCCGAGTTGCTGCATTTGCAATTGCAGACAACGGCGCTGGACCGAAATGTGCAGTTTGTCGAAATTCTCACCTTTTGCTTCCAACCACGCCTTTGCGGCGGCGGTCACAAATTCCGATTCAGCACCAAGCAATTCCATCTGGCGCAAAATGACCCGTTCGAGCGCCGGTTGATGCCGCTTGCGCAGCCAGGGAATCAGTTCGTGACGGATTCGGTTGCGCTGCATGTCCAATTGCGCGTTGGACGCATCCTCGCGAAACGGCACACGCATTTCGACGGCATACGCGGCGAGCGCCGATTTGGTTTGATCCAGCAGCGGACGAACAAGCTGGAGCTTGGGATTGGCTGGAGACGGACTTTGCCATTTCATTCCTGCCAAACCTTCGCTGCCAGCGCCGCGCAGCAATCGGAGAAAAAAAAGTTCCACCTGGTCATCCCCGTGATGCGCCAGGGCGATGCGCCGGATTTTACGTTTTGCAGCTTCCTTCGCCAAAAAATCGTGACGCAATTTTCGCGCGGCCATTTCCAGCGACAATTTTTGTTCACGCGCGAATTTTTTCACGTTGGCTCGGCCAGCGACGAACGGCAGTCCCACTTTTTTTGCCGTGCGCTTGACGAGGCGTTCATCCGCATCGCTGCTGCGTCCCCGCAACTGATGATTGAAATGCGCGACGATCAATCGCCAT